>JBGPMT010000007.1:0-23416 GCA_041487135.1 Binataceae bacterium (SeqCode)
CCATCCTGAGCCAGTGGTTGAGGCTGCGCTTGGTAAACCGAAGCGCGGGCTGCGGACCGGCGCCGAGCTTGCGCGCCACCTCAAGCGCGCGGTCCATCAGTTCCGCCGCCGGCACGCAGAGGCTTACGAGACCAATCCGCTCGGCTTCCTTCGCGTCGATAAAGTCGGCGGTCAGCAGATAGTACTTGGCCTTGGCCATCCCGCACAGCAGCGGCCAGATGATCACTGCATGGTCGCCCGCCGCGACGCCGAGACGGAGGTGGCCGTCGGTGATACGCATCGTGTCCGCGGCGATACTGATATCGGCGAGCAAGGCGACCGCGAGTCCCGCGCCCACCGCGATGCCGTTAATCGCTGAGATGATCGGCTTGTCGAGATTGATCATGTTGTAGACGATATCGCCCGCTTCGCGCCAGACACGAAGGATCTGGTCGTGATTGCCGAGCAGCTTGTCCATCATCTCGAAGTCGCCGCCGGCCGAGAACGCCCTGCCGGCCCCGGTTACGAGCGCGACATTGGTTTCATCGTCCTCGCCGATGTCCTTCCAGACCTGGCTCAGCTCCCAATGCAGGCGGCTGTTGGTGGCGTTGAGCACGTCGGGCCGGTTGATCGTGATCAGCATGATTCCGGGGTCATGCCGCTCGAACTTCAGGAACTGATACTCGCTGTACTCCATGGTTCTCCTCGGGCGCCGAACCGGCACGACCGGCCGGGATTAGCGGGCGTAGATATCGATAATTTTGCCGAGCAGGTCGATCGCGGCCTGGCGCGGACGCTGAAAGGAGTTGCGGCCGATAATCGAGCCGAAACCACCGCCCTCATGAATCGCTTGGACCTGCCCGAGCAGCGCCTGGTCGTCCTCGCGCGCGCCGCCCGAGAAGATCACGATGCGGCGGCCGTCGAAAGCGCTTTGCACCACGTGGCGGACCCGCGCGGCGAGCGGCTCGAGCGGAACGCGGAGCTCCTCGTAAACCTTCTTGGCGGCCGCCTGTTCGAGATGGGCGGCCGGGAGTTTCACCTTGATGATGTGGGCGCCGAGTTGCGCGGCGATCTGCGCCGCGTAGGCGACTACGTCGAGCGCCGTTTCGCCCTCCTTGCTGATACCCGAGCCGCGCGGATACGACCAGACCACCACCGCGAGCCCGTGGGCCTGCGCCTGCTCGCCGATCTCGCGCAACTGCGAGTACATCAGGCCGAATTTGAGCGAGCCCGGGTAGATCGTGAAGCCGACCGCCGCGCAGCCCAGCCGCAGCGCGTCCTTGACGCTGCCGGTCACGGCGGGCGCCGGGTCGTCTTCCTCGGCGAGCAGGTCGTGATTATTGAGCTTCAGGATGAGCGGGATCTCGCCGGCGAAGTCGGCGGCGCCGGCCTCGATAAAGCCGAGCGGAGCGGCGTAGGCGTTGAGTCCGGCGTCGATTGCGAGCTGGAAATGATAGAGCGGGCTGTAGGCCGCTGGATTGACGGCGAAGCTGCGCGCCGGGCCGTGCTCGAAGCCCTGGTCGACCGGCAGAATCACCATTCGCCCGGTGCCGGCAAGCCGCCCATGATTGAGCATCCGGGAGAGGTTCGCCCGCACGCCCGGATTCGCGGACTGGTACCAACTTAGAATTTCACGTACTCGTTTGGTCATGGTTCCCTCGAATCATCTGTGAATCGAAACCGCCATTCATTGATTGAGCAATTCGAGCGCGCAGTATGCCGCGCCGAGCAACGCCGCCTCCTGGTTCATCACCACCCGCACCTCGACGCGGCGCAGCACCTCGCCGAGCCGGCCCTTGTCGTTGAAGGCCCGCACGAACCCGCCCCGCTGGAGTATCGGCAGGATCTTCGGCGCGATTCCACCGCCCAGGTAGACGCCGCCGAGCGCGAGCACCTTGAGCGCAAGATTCGCCGCCTCGGCGCCGTAGATCGCAACGAAGATGTCGAGCGCGCGAACGCATCGCGGATCGCGTTGCGCGAGCGCCGCCTGGCTTACGACGGCGGCCGGATCGGCGGCCGTTTCAAACTCGGACCGGAGCCAGTCGGGTTCGGGCCCGGGGCTGCTGGTCTTGAGAAACCGATAGATGTTCATCAGGCCGGGACCGGAGAGCACGCGCTCGTAGCTGGCATGGCCGAACTCGGCGGCCAGGAACTTCATCAGTTCGATCTGTTCGTCGCCGCGCGGCGCAAAATCGCAGTGACCGCCCTCGGTCGCGACGGCAAGATAGCGGCCGCGATCGGCGATCAACGCCGCCTCGCCAAGTCCCGTGCCGGCCGCGGCGACCGCCATATTGGCCCCACCGACTCGCGCGCCGGCCTGTAGCACCGCCGTCTCCTGTTCCCCGAGATGAAGCACGCCGTAAGCGGTCGCCTCGAGATCGTTTATCAGACGCACGGGCGAGCCGCCAAAGTTCGCGGCCAACGACCGCTGCTCGATCGTCCACGCGAGGTTGGTGGGATGGCTGCGACCGTCGATCACCGGGCCGGGTACGCCGAAACAGAGCGCGTCGGGCGTCTTGGCGCCCTTGAGAAAATCCGCGCACAGCGCCTCGAGGCTCGGGAACCCGCTCGTGCGATAGATCTTATCCGTCAGGCGCTGGAGCCCGTCGCCCGCGGCACGCCAGAGTGCCAGATGGGTCTTGGTGCCGCCCACATCGCCGGCCAGGACCACTCTGTCGGCCATCTCAGGCCCTCGCTACGGGGTGCGCCACGCACCCCCATCGGTCGCGATCATCAGGGCCGACTCGATGGGGCCCCACGAACCGGCCGCATAGATCGGCGGCTCGCTGGGCGCCTCGGCCCACGCATCGAGAATATTCTGCACGAATTGCCAGGCGGCCTCGACCGTGTCGCGGCGCATGAATAGCGTCTGATCCCCGATTATCACGTCGCGCAGCAGGGTCTCGTAGGCCTCGGGCGAGGCGGTCGCGTAATGGAAATCGACCTTGACCGGCGCGAGCCGGACTTCGGCGCCGGGCAGCTTCGAGATGATGTTCAGCGCGAGCCCTTCGTCGGGTTGAATCCGGACCACCAGCACGTTGGGCTCCAGTGGCGGGCGCGGCGGGTTATTGAACAGGATGCGCGGCACCGGCTTGAAGTAGATAGCGATCTCGCTGGCGCGCTTCGGCATCCGCTTTCCGGTGCGCAGGTAGAAGGGCACGCCGGCCCATCGCCAGTTCTCAACGAAGCATCGAAGCGCCACGAAAGTCTCGGTCGCCGAATCCGGCGCGATATGCTCCCCCTGCCGGTAGGCCTTGACTTTCTCGCCCGCGACTAGCCCCTCGCCGTATTGCCCGCGCACCACGAAGCGGCCGATCTCGTCGGCCTCGAGCGGCTTGAGCGAGCGCAGGACGTCGAGTTTCGCGTCGCGAACCGCATCCGCGGCGGTGCTGCGCGGCGCTTCCATCGCGATCATGCAGAGCACCTGCAGGAGATGGCTCTGCACCATGTCGCGCAGCGCGCCGGCCTGATCGTAGTATGCGGCGCGCGTGCCGACGCCCTCCTGCTCGGCCACGGTTATCTGCACGTGATCGATGAAGTGCGCCGACCACAGCGGCTCGAACACCGCATTGGCGAAGCGCAGCACCAGCAGGTTCTCGACCGTCTCCTTGCCGAGATAGTGATCGATCCTGAAAATCTGGCTCTCGTCGAAGTAGCGCGCCAGCCGCCCGTTTATCTCGCGCGCGCTGGCCAGGTCGTGACCGATCGGCTTTTCCACCACCACGCGCGTGAACGGCCCGGCGTCGGTGGTGGCCGGTTTGATCATCCCGGCCGTCTTGAGCCCGCCCGAGCAATCGTCGATAAACGCCGGGGGAGTCGCAAAATAGAAGACTCGATTACCCTGGGTGCCGAGTTTATTGTCGAGTTCTTCGAGCCGGGCGCGCAGGGCCTGGTAACTTGCTGGATCGGTGAAATTGCCGCGCACGTAATGGAGCAGCGGCGCGAACCTGCTCCATCGCTCCTCCTCGAGCGGACGCCGCGAGAACTGCTCGATGCCGCTGCGCGCGAAACGACGGTACGAATCGTCGTTCAAATCCTCCATCGAGAAGGCGACGACTGCGGTGTGCTCCGGCAGTTCTCCGTCAACCGCGAGATTGTAGAGCGCCGGCAGCAGTTTGCGATGGCTCAGATCGCCGGCGCCGCCGAAGATTGCGAGCACGCAAGACGGTATCCGCTGCCGTCCCCGGGACGGGTTGATTTCGACGGTCTCGCGCGCGCTGTCGGCCATGCGTCGTCTACCTTCCAGAGCCGGGCGGGTTGAAGCCCGTTGAACTCAGTGCAGCAAAACGATCGAGTCGAATTGACTGATCAGCGGCGCGCCGGCATCCGGTCATCGTTCACCAGGGCATACAACTCGGTGCGGTTGAAGATTCCAGCCACCGCTCGAGTCATGGCGACCGACAGCACCTGGACCGGTTGATCGTAGATCGCGGTCTCGTCCTCGGGACTGATTGCGTTGCTGTCCATCGGCGGGTCGTCGTAATTTGAACCGCTCTTGCCCTGCCAGAACGGTACCGTGAACGGCGGCTTATAGATCGTGACCTCGAGGGCGAACTCCGCCGCGCTGAACCAGGCCGGTCCGGCCTCGCCGCCGGGGCCCGGCCGCTTGTCCACCCAGCATCTGACGATCCGGCTCTCGAGCACATAATCTTCCTTCAGATCCTTGGCTCGATTATAGGCGCTGTCCGGCGAGGTGCTGGCGATCAATCCCGCCTCGGTTGCCGATTGCATGACCGCATTCTGCACAATCGGCGCGAGCGGCGCGCTGTATAGTTCCTGCGTCGGATGTCGGCTCGGATCCTCGGTCACCCCGACTGCGACATTACCCTGGTACCGCTGCGCGGCGACTGCGGAACCGGTGGCCGCCGCCTGATGGACGTCGGCCGGCATGAGAATCAGGATACGCCGCTTGGCGTAGCTGTTCTGATAGCCCTTGACCTGGTACGGATAGTACTCGACGTTCTGGACCGTGGGCTCAGCCGAACTGCCCGACTGATAGGTGGTGGGCGCACAGCCCGCCAGCCATAACGAGGCCGCGGCCAGAGTCGTAATCGCGCGCCATCCTCGCCCTGCTTGCCGCACCGGAGTTCCCCCTAGCTGGCGGATGCCTGTGCCCGGTCCCGAAACAGGAACAACGTTCCTCCGACCTCGATTCGATCGCCACCCTTGAGCACCTGGCGCCCGGCAAGCGACTGGCGATTGATTAACACCTGGCCGCCGGCGGCAGCGCTCACCACGAAGTTGCGTCCCTCGCGGCGGATCAGCGCGTGCTGCGGCATCACGTCGCGATCGCCGAACAAACCGACATCGCTCTCCTCGGCCCGTCCGATGGTCGTCACCGGCTTGATCAGCGGATACTCGCGGCCCTCGCGCGCGTTGCGGCTCTGGCTGCGGACCACCATCAGCCAGCCGCGCTTGAGCAGTTCGCCGACCAGTCCGATAAAGAATCCGATCAGCAGGCCGAGCAGGATAATCGCAATCGCGCGACCGAACTCCTGCGGAAAGATAGTGGTAAGGATCTGATAGGTGAATCCGCCGAGCGCGCCGCCGATAATCCCCCCGATCGCCCCGTTGCGCCGCCGCGCGTTCGAGCGCGTGGCCCATCCGGCTCCCAGCCCGACGACCAGTCCCAACAGGGTCCAGCCGATTATCCGCCCGACGAATCCACCCACGACGTCGAACGCGTATTCGCCGACCAGCAGGCCCGCGGCCCCGCCGATTATGCCGAAGATCGCGCCGCTACTCGTGCCGCGAGCCGCCTGGCGCCACTGGTCGACGCTGAGGGCCTCGATCGAGGCCAGGAAGACCGCAATGAACAGTCCGATCAACGCGCCGAGCAGGATGTCGCGGGCGTAGACGCTGCGGATGCCGAGGAACGGCTCAGCCGTCCCCCACGCGCCAAAGCCGCCGAGCCCGCCAGCCACGGCATAGAACATGAGCTTTTCGCGGGAGACGCTGATCGCCATTTTCCCGGACCCAGCATTGCAGCTTGCGGCGCTCCCATTCAAGCGCCGCGCGTAACACGGCGGAAACCAGCCGGGGGTGCGCGCTATCAGTTGGCGACCGTGGTCCAGGTCCCCCGCGAGCCGGACGGAGTCGACGAGAAGGTGCCGCCCAGATGATCACTGGCGCGCGTCCCGTCGAAGTAGTAGGTCTCCGTGCCGTACGGGACCTGGAATTGCAGACGATTACCGCGCACGAAGCCCTCGATCGACGTGAGCCCGTAGCCGGGCTCGTTGATCACCAGTTCGCCGTGCAGGAATCCGTTGGGTTGCGGACGCAGCCGCAGTTCCATCGCAATGTTGTTGCGCCCGCCAATTCCGTTAATCTGGCCGCGCGCGAGCAACGGGCTGTCGAGCGGCGGAAAGCTGCTGGCTGCGGGGAAACTGCCGCCCATCGAGCCGCCGCTCACGCCGGATGAGGCGCTCGTGCCATAGCTGGCCGGCGGGGGGCCATCCTCGACGACCTTGAACTTCTTCTGCGCAAAGTACTGTCCGTTCAGATAGAAATTGACGGTGTAGGTGCCGGGCAGGAAGGCGCCTCCGGCCGAATTGCCGACTCGCCCGCTGAAGGTCGCCGTACGTACGGTGCGCGGCACCACCTGGATATCATCGACACTGCCGAGCGTGCCGCCGCTCGGAGCGACGTAGGCGGCGTCGACCCGGTATTCGTTCGATTCCAGCCCGAACAGCCGGTTGCTGAATGAGACCTGCCATCCGACGAACAACACTTTGGAAACCTTGAAGCTGATGCCGGGGCTGGAAATCGCCGTACCGCTCTTGGTGGTATTGACGAACTGGATACTGAGCAGCTCGAGCGGGCGATGCTTGCGCTCGCCGATCATCGCGAGCTTTCTCGCGTCCTCTGCGCGCCTGGCTGCCTCCGATCGCGCCGCCGTCGCCGCCGCATCGGCCGACGCCGCGGCCTTGCTTCGTGCCGCCAGATCCTGGGTGACCGAAAAACGCTGTTCGGTCAGCAACTGGTCGTTCGAGAACAGCGCGATCTTGTAATTACCGGGCGGCTTGGTGCTGAAATCCGGCATCAGGGCAACGCCGCTGAAATCGACCGCCTTGTCGGCCGGGCCGATAAAGCGGCTCACCGTGCTCATCGCAACCTGCGTGCCCGTGGGATCGTAGAAGCGCGCGTCGATCTTGTCGTTCACGCCCTCCAGGCCGGCAAGCCGGTTGGTGAACGAGGCGTTCCATTGCAGGTAATGCGCCGCGTTGAGCTCGGTGTCGGTGAAGCTTGCCTGTGGCCTGGAGAGCGGCGTGCCGTCACGGCTCGAGAGCGTCAGCGTCATCCGTTCGAAGTCCAAAGGATGGCGGCGCGCCTCGGCCAGCAGTTGCTCATGCTTCCATGGCAGGCTGTCGATGTACTGCTTGATTCCCAGTTGCTGTTGTAGCGCGGGGTTCGAATAGAGGTAGGTCGCGCCGAAAGCGCCGCCGCCCAGGATCAGAACCACCGCCACAATTCCGATCACGCGCTGCACCGGGTTTCGGCGCCGGGGCTGGATCGAGCCGGTGTATGAATGCTCGGGGGGCAGTACGAGATCGGCGGTGCCGCTGCGGCCGCTGACGCCCTGGCCCGCGCCCGTCAGGCCGCGCCCATAGAGCATCATGTCGCGGAATTCCTGGATCGATTGCGGGCGGCCGCTGACCTCATAGGCGAGCGCGCGATCGATCGCGCCGGCCAGGTTGCTCGATACGTCGGGCCGCAGATTGCGCACCGGCGGGAAGCTGAAGGGCGGGAACTTCTCGGGGTCGCGGCCGGTCAGGACGTAGTGCAGCGTGGCGCCCAGCGAATAGATATCACTGCGGGGGTCGACCGCGCCCTGGTATTGCTCGGGCGGCGCGAAGCCGAGCGTGCCGATCATGGTGCCCTTGCGCGCGGCCCGGAACAGGCGCGCGATACCGAAGTCGACCAGCACCACGCGGCCCCGCGGCGTGAGCATCACGTTGGAGGGCTTCATGTCGCGGTAGATGATGGACGGCGCCAGCCCGTGCAGGTAGCCGAGCACGTCGCACAGCTGGCGGCCGACGTCGATCACCAGCCCCTCGGGGAGCGGACCGCCGCCGCGAGCGGCGATCTCCTCTTCGAGATTGCGCCCTTCGATCTACTCCATCACCCGATAGTGGCGATTGCGCTGGTCGAAACGATCGGTGATCGCGGGGATCGCGACGTGCTTCAGTTGCGCGAGGGTGTCGGCCTCGCGCGCGAAATATTCATTGGCTTCGATGCGCTGCTGGGGGTCGATGAAGTGATCGACCATCTCCTTGATCGCGCAGGGGCGGTTGGCCAGGCGTTGATCGCGCGCCAGATAGACCATCCCCATGCCGCCACCGCCGACCAGACGCTCTATCTGGTAGCGATTCTGGAGGACGGTGCCGGCTTCGAGCGGTCCGGTTGCGTTGGCGTCGGATGTGGGCGGAATAGCCATTAATCAATCCGCAAAGACAACCATCACCGAGACGTTATCCGTTCCCCCGCCCGCGTTGGCCGCTACCACCAGTTCGCGCGTCGCCGCGACCGGGTCGGAATGGCGCCGCAAGACCTCGCCGATCTTCGCGTCATCGACGTGCGCCGTCAGTCCGTCGCTGCACAGCATCAGGCGATCGCCCCGCTTCAAGCGGAATTCCACCGCCTCGGCGCCAGCCGGCCCGCTTGCCCGGGCACCGAGCGATCGGGTGATCACGTTCTTATGCTCATGATGGCGCGCTTCCTCGGCGGTAATCTGACCGATTTCGACCAGGCGCTCGACCAGCGAATGGTCCTTCGTCACCTGGCGCAAAGCTCCGTTCTCGAGCAGATAAGCCCGGCTGTCGCCGACCCAGGCTATCGCCGCCCGGGGCGGCATCACCAGCAATCCTACCGCAGTCGACCCCATCCCGCGCGCCTCCGGATGTGCCGCTTGATACTCGATAATTTTTGAATTCGCCTCCTCGAGCGCCAACCGCAGCAACTGACCGAGGTCTTCGCCGGGCGTGGACCCGATACCGCTCTCAATGTAATTCCGGATCGTGGTTACGGCAATTGCGGCTGCGATCTCACCCGCCGCCGCGCCGCCCATCCCGTCGCAGACCACGTAAAGATAGCGCTCGGCCGGCTCGACCTGCGAATCGCGACGGTATTCGACCGTCATCACGATGTCTTCGTTCAGCTCCCGGACCATCCCTACGTCGGTCATCGCGCCGGCGCGCACCTGGGTTATCGAGGCGAGCTTCACCAACTCGGCCTTCATCGCGTCGACATTCGGCCATCGCGCCTCGGGGCTGAAGACCAGCGCCCGACGCACCTCCTGCTCGAGCGCCGGGGTGACGACGTGCGGTGGGTAAAAAGGGATCGCTCCGCCCTCTTCGCGCCAGCTCTCGGACTCCAGGCGCTCGCCGGTCAGGCAGCTATAGAGCAGGGCGCCGATCGAAAAGATGTCGGCGCGCTTGTCGACCTTTCTGGCGCGGTAGATTTCGGGCGCCGTGTAGCCGTCGTTGAAGATCGGCTCGGCCTGCAGCTCGTTGTCATTGCTGACGCTCTCGAGGCCCGTAACCTTGAGCCGGCCGTCCGCGCCGTAGCCGACCGATTCGGGGCAGATATCGTTGAGGCGCAGCGCGCGGCGATGGAGAAACCCGACCGCCTGGCAGAGCTGGATCGCGACGTTGACGGCCTCCAGCTCGCTCATCTTGATCCCGCCCGGACGCTCGGAAAACGGCCTCAACGGCTCGTCGGGATAGACCAGATAGACCCGGCCATTCTCGGCAAATCCTTCCAGCGCCCGCTGGAACGCGGCATGTTTAAGCGTGGTCGAGAGCGCAAGTACCCGGCCGAAGACGTCGCCCAGGTCTTCGCCGCCAGCGGCGCCGGGCTCGGCGGGTTTCGCGGTTTCGGCTTCCGCGCCCAGGGCATCCGCGTCAGTAAGCAGTAGCGGGCCCGCTTCGGTGCTCTCGATGGCGGGGTCGGACTGCTCAGCCGTCTGCGTGCCCGAATCAGCGGACGAGACCGGCTTCAACTCCGCCGTCTTCGCCCGCGGACCCGCCGGATCTTCCTCGGCCGGCGCAGTTGTCGCAGTAGCCGCCGACGCTGCGCCATTGCCCACTGAGGCCGCAGCCGGTTCAGCCGGCATCGCTGCCTCGCGCTCGGCCTGCGGACCGCTTCGCTCGCGAAGCTGGTAGTTGACCTTCGCGCCAGCTTGCTCGCGCACGACGCGGTAGCGATTCTCAAGCGAATTTTGGCTCTGCAGTTCGATAACTTCGAACCCGCCTTTGAGGATGGACCCGACCGCGAGCGGAACCAGCGCGGGCGAGACGGCTTTGAGAGCCGGCGTGAGCAATCCTTGACCGCACCGCTCGCAGAATCGGGTACCCTCCGCAGCCGTCTGACCGCATTGTGGGCACGTGAGCATTGGCTTCAGCTCTCCCTGAACTGAAGCCGTGCTTCGCCAAGCACGACTTCGTCGCGATCCTTGAGCTTGTAGAGCTGATCGCGTCCCAGCCGGCCGCGTCCGGCGATATAGGTGCCGTTGAGACTGCCGAGGTCGCGGATAAAGTACTCGGTACCCTTGCGGATTATCTCGGCATGACGGCGCGAGACTCGGCCGTTGCCACCCTTGAGCGTCGCCAGGTCGATATCGGGATGGTCTTCGGCGCTGACTGAACGTCCGATTACCATGCGTCCGTCCACCAGCTCGAATTGTGCTTTTTGTGCCCGGGCGACCAGCTTGGGAACGGGTCCCGACGGCGCCGAATAGAGCGCGCCGTTCGAAGATGGCTGCGGCAAGGAACTCGGGACGGAAGACCCCCCCGATCGAGCTGAGGCCCGGGAGGCCGGGAGGGAAGCGCCGGGTCTCGATCGCGGCGGAGCCGGTTTCGATACTGAGACGGCGGGTTTGGACGGCTTGAGATTCAAATCCTGGGTCTTCGCGGTCGACGAGTCCGACGAAGGTTTGGACGCCGCGGGCTTGCCGAGACCGATCTGGGACGGCGCCTGCGCGAGCGCATTGACCACGCTTTTCAGCCTGGAGGCCAAGCGCGCTGGCGGCTCGGGCGATCCAACCGGCAACACTATGGTCTTCATCGTCGAAGGGCTCGACGCGGCCGGCACGGGCCGGTTGGCGGACGACGCGGAACTTTTCGCCGCGCCGCCGGGCAGCACGATAGTCGCGGCGGTCGATGTCGGCTGGCCGGCCGCGCGGGCGACACCGGCATTAGTCGGGCTCGCGGCGGCAAGAGCGGAGCTCTGCGCGTCGGAACCCGGCTCCGGCAACGACGTCTTCATCGCGCGCGCCGAGGCTGGACGTTTTGCCAGGTCCTGGTCGAGCGCGTGCATCACGACCTGCTCGGTCTGGACGGAAACCTCGGGTGCGAGCTGACGGACAGGTGGAAAGCTGAAGGGCGGAGCGAGTTGCGGGTCACGGCCGGTGAGCAGGTGATGCATCGTGGCGGCGAGTGAGTAGAGGTCGGAGCGGGGTTCGGTCTTGCCCATGTATTGCTCGGGTGGCGCGTAGCCGACCGAACCGATCTGAGTCCCGCGCCCGCCCGGCGGCAGGAACCGCGCGATACCGAAGTCGACCAGCATCGCGCGCCCGTCCTTATCGACCATGATGTTGCCGGGCTTCAGGTCGCGGTAGACGATCGGCGGGCTCTGGGAATGCAGAAACGCCAGTACCTCGAGAATCTGGCGCGACCATTTCAACACCGCCGCTTCGGGCATGCGGCCACCCGGCCCGAATTGATCCAACAGATGCTGCAAGTCGCCGCCGGCGACGAACTCCATCACCAGATAATGACGATCTCCCTCGGTGAAGAAATCGATGATGTTGGGGATTCCCGGATGGGTGAGCATCGCGAGCACCCGCGCCTCGCGCGTGAAGTCCTCCATCGCCTTTTTTTCGTGTACTCCGTCGCCGACGATCATCTCCTTGACGGCGACCGGCCGGCTGGAGAGGCGGGTGTCGTTGCCGAGGTAAACCCGTCCCATCCCGCCCGCGCCGATTACCTTGTTGATACGGTAACGGCTGTCGAGCAGATGACCGGTGGGAAGCGGCTCACCCGGTTGCATTACTACTGACTTTACCGGAGCCCGGCAGCCGCTTTCCGCGGGGCAGTTTCAGGATGCCCGGGTCCGGTAAATCCCCTAGGAAATCGGGTCGATGACGAGCTTCAGAAAGGTCTTGCCGATAATTATCTCATCGCTCGCCTTGAGCTCGGCCGGGGTGCCCGGCGCCAAGCGTGGCTGACGATTCACAAAGGTCCCGTTGAGACTGCCCAAATCTTCGACCGTGATCTTGCCGCCATCGATCCGAAGCAGGGCGTGCTTGCGCGAGACCTTGGCCTCGGGATCGTATTTGTCGAGGTCGACCTCCGGAAAGGCGCCGGTCTCCGGATCCCAGCGGCCGATCACGTTATCGCCCTCCTCAAGCGGCAACTCTTGGCCTTTGCCTTCCCCACGAACGATCTGAAGCTTGGCCTTGAAGGCCGCCACCGCGGCCTCGGGCGCAGCGGCCGGAGCCGCAGCGGCGGGCGGCGTGATCTCGCCGGTCGGCGCATCAGAGGCGGCGGGAGCGGCGCCGGCTTCCGTTCCGGCAGCGCCGGGAGCCGCCGCGGGGGTCTCGCTGGCGGCGGGGGCCGCAGCCCCACCGTTAGGAGCCGCCGCAGGGGCGCCGGCGGCGGCGAGCTTCGCCCCGCATCCGTCGCAGTAATCTAGCCCGTCGATATTTTCGTAGCCGCATTCGCTGCACTTGACCATGTCTTTTAAGCCCCTTCGCAGTGACTTTCCCGAAATCTCCGTCTGTCCGCTAGCATAATCGTTAATCCGGTTTGTTGAACTCCTTGAGCATCTCCGGGTCGAGCATCTGGGTCTTGCGCACGACCGCCTGGGCCTGCAGGAGCGTGGTCTTGGCCGCCTTGGTCTGGAGCGTCTGGGTTTTCTTGACCTGGTCCATCAAGCCCGCCAGCGCCTGGGTCGCCTTGACGTTGCCTAGCCGCTGCGTGCCCTGGATGGCGTTGCTCAGCAGGCGCGTGGCGCGGTCGACGTTGCCGGCCTTGAGCTCCTCTTCGGCCCGCGACTGAAGCTTGGCGATCGAGACCTGATCGACCAGGTTCATCACCCGTCCGTTGACCCGGCTGGTAAGCGTGCGGTCGAGAGTATATTCGACCGTTACGTCCGTATTGACGCTCCGTTCACCGACCCCCGGAACCTCGTAGTGACAGGTTGCCTGGCCGATTCGCACCGGGCCGGGCCGGCGTGGCGGCAACACCAGGGTCAACAGGACCGATCCGGGTACGCCCGCCTCGAGGTCGCCGATCTCGTAGCTGACATTGCGGTCTTCGCCGACCAGCGGCGTGCCGAGCGCGTAAATTTCGGGGCTGGCGCGGAACGCCTCGCGAATCTGGACGCCCTGCGACAGCGAGACGTCGATCCGGCCGTTGCGCACCGTGACCGCGCGGAGACCCTGCAGCTCATCCTCGAAAATCCCGGGAATTTCGGACGGATCGCCGATAAAATGGTACTTGCCGTGCGAGTCCTGCGCGATCCGCATCAGCAGCTTTTCGTTGAATTCAACCCCCACGCCCATCGCCGAGAACGACATCTGCTCGCGGTTCTGATTGGCCAGCTCGATGCAGGCGGTTTCCTCGTAGGTCTGTCCATCGGTCAGCACCAGCACACGGTTTAGACGGTCGGCGGTGAGGTTTTTCTTCACCTCGTCGATCGCCATCCGCATCCCGAGCGCCATCTGCGTGCCGCCGCCAATCTCCAGCAGGTCGATGTCGTCGATCGCGCGCTTGGTGGCGGCCTTGTCGCGCACCGTCTCGGGCGAGGCGACAATATGGGCCTTGTCGGCGAAGGCGACGATCGAAACCTTGTCGTCAGCCGTAAGATTGTCGACCAGGAACTTGACCGCTTCGATAACGAACTCGAGCCGCCGCTCGTCGTACATCGAGCCCGAGCGGTCGAGCACCACGCCCAGGTTGAGCGGCAGTCTGCCACCGCCGTGACCGTCAGCCGTGCCCTGGGCGACAGCCTCGAGCAGCACATACAGCACGAAGTTTTCCGCGCTCGAGAGCACATATTGGCGGCTCGCAAGCGCCTCGAAGGTAAGCGGCTCGGCCATTAGCAAAATCTCCTTGGCCAATTCTAGGTTCAAGGGTCGCATCTAGCAACTGACTGGCCATAAGATTCGCGATTTCAAACCAGGGAGGGCGAAGTTTCGCTGTTTGCCGCCGATCGGACAGGCAGGAGACCGCCGGCGATCCGTTTCGGAACGAGGACTGGTTTCGAGTTGTCAAGCGAGGAGGCGTTTGACCGTCGCCGCAATTGATCCTGGATACCGATGCGTTTCGTTGCGATGAGCCGCTCTGATGACGCGATGCCATAAGACGCTGAATTTAGCCAGGAAAGCCACTTTCGTCGCGGCCCGCGGTGTGATGTACTGATGGCTGGTGCTGGCGGGGCGGTGGGCCGACGGGATCGTCGCGCCGTCATTTTATATGCCTGATACCGTTGGAGCGGGCTTGTCTGGAACTCGACGAGTTACTAATTCCGGACTTCGTCTTATCCCGCGTGAGGCTTTTGCGGCCGGCTCGATCGGCCGGGCGTGAGTGACCAGTTCAGGAGCGTCTTCCGGATACTTCCATGTTTTCGCTTGATAAGAATTACTTACAGCGGCTGGTCGAAAGCTCGCCCGACATAATCGTGGCGGTCGATAGCCACGGCCTAATTATCTACTACAACGACGGTGCGCGCCGCAGTCTCCATTACGGCCCCGCCGAGATCATCGGCGAGAGGGTCACCCGGCTCTATCCGTCACTCGAAGAGGCCCGCCGCGTCATGAAGGCGATGCGCGAGTCCTCCGACTCCGGCCGTATCTCCAACTTCGAGACCGTCTTTCGAGACAAGGATAACGAGGATCTCCCGGTCGCCATCTCGGGCTCGATAATCTACGACGAGCAGGGCCAGGCGATCGGCTCGATCGGCTTCGCGCGCGATATCCGCCTGATGCGTCAGCGCGAGCAGTTGGCGACCGCCGGAGAGATCGCCGTCAGCCTCGCTCATGAAATCAACAATCCACTGGAGAGCATCACCAATAATCTCGACCTCCTGGCGCGCGAGGTCGAAACTCATCTGAGCGGCGCCGAGCGCCTGGTCGAGAACGAGCGCCTCGAATCGATCCGGCTCGGCGTGAAGAAGGTCCAGGCCATCGTCCGCCGGCTCGACGAGATGGCGCGCACCGGCAAGTACGTCACGGTCGACTACCTCAAGGGCAAGCGGATGACCGACCTCACTCCGCGCGAAGTCGTGCCCGATGAGGCCTCGCCGTCCAACGGGCAGCCGCGGCCCGAAGGCGAGTGGCCGCTATCCGGGATGGCGGTGCTGGTGCTCGACGACGACGTCTCGGTGGTCAACTCGCTTGCCGACCTCATGCGGGCCGAGCGCTGCGTGGTCTACACAGCCACCCGCCCGAGCGCCGCGCTCGGGCTCATCCGCAACCTCCGGATCGACGCGGTGCTGTCCGACGTCGTGATGCCCGAGATGGACGGCTACGAGTTCTACCTGCGCGTTAGGGAAGAGTTCCCGAACCTGCCCTGTATCCTGATGACGGCCTACTACTACGACAAGGATCACATCATCAAGCGCAGCAAGCTGCGCGGATTGGAAGGCGCGATTTTCAAGAAACCGGTGAACCCGGACAAGCTTCGCCAGCTACTGTGCGCGATGCGCCGGAAGCAGACCGCGGCCCGCACCGCCGCCTCAGCCTAGTCTTTTCCGCCCCTTTGCCGGTTCGCGCGCGCGATCGCGCGGACCGATAGCTCGACCGCCCGTTCCATCAGATCCAGCGACATGCTCGGCGCGCTTCGATGGCGCGCGGCCTGGCTCGCCTCGTACGGCAGATGGACGAAGCCGGATGGGATCGACGGGCGCCGCCGCAAGGCATGCAGACCCGCGTACATCACGGCGTTGCAGACGAAGGCACCGGCACTGAGCGACAGCGCCGCCGGTATCCCCTCGCGCTTGAGCGCGAGCAGCACGCGATCCAGCGGCAGCCTGGAGAAATAGGCGTCCGGCCCGCCTGCGATCACCGGGCGGGTGCGCCCGCCGCCGCTCGTCTCGTCGTTCGAGAACAGGTTAATCGCGACCTGCTCGAGCGAGACCAGCGGACGTCCACCGGCCTGGCCAAGCCCGAGCGCTACGGCGGGATCAATCTCAGCTATCGATTCGGCCAGGCGGCGAATCGCCGGCGCTATCGAAACCGGCAGCCGCACGGCCCTGATCTGCAGGCCTTCGATGGTTTTGCGGTCGAGCCGCCGCGCGACCTCCCACGACGGGTTCTGGCGCTCGCCGCCGAAGGGCTCGAACCCGGTGAGCAGCAGGATGGGCGGCATGTTTCGGCTTACGCCGGGCGCCTGGGATGATCGATCGGCACGTCGTCGCGATTGCCCCACTCGCCCCACGAGCCTAAGTAGTTGCGCACCCGCGGGAAGCCGGCGAGCTTGAGCGCGATGTAAGCGTGCGCGGCGCGGTAGCCGCCTTGGCAATAGGTAATGATCTCCGCTTCCGGGTTAAGTCCGAGCTTCGTGAAGCGCTCGCGCAATTCGGCCGGCGATTGGAAGGCGCCCGCCGGATTCTTGAAGTGGATCCATTCCTGATGGATCGCGCCGGGAATCGCGCCGCCATGACGGGCGCGGAGGTTTTCGCCGTAATATTCCTCTGCCGTGCGTACGTCGAAAATCTGCACGCCCGGAGTATTGAGACGATCGCGCGTATAGCCGAGCGAGGCGATGATCGCGGGCTGCTCATGTTCGCGAAACGGGACCGCCCTGACCGCCGGTGCTTCGCTGACCAGCTGCTCGCCGCCCAGGCTCTTGAGCCCGCCGTCGAGCATCCGGGCCGCCGGATGACCGGCGTACTCCAGCGCCCAGGCGCCGCGCGCCGCCCGCATCCCGGAGTCATCCTCGTAGAACACTACGGTCTGTTTGCTCCCGACACCTAACGTCGAGAAAATCCACTCCATCTGTTTGCGGAAGACCTGCAGGCCGTGGTCGCTCGTGTCATAGAAGGAGAAAGGGTAGGGATCGAAATGGAGCGCGCCGGCCAGGTGGCCCGCCCAGTAATCCTTCGGCGGCCGCGCATCGACTATCACCACCGCCGGGTCGTCGCGATGCTCCCGAAGCCATCGCGCATCCACCAGAAATTCCTGCGTCGCCATGAAGCCTCCGTTCGATGGTCCTTGCAGCCACTTCGATTACCTGGACGCGCTGCCCGTGACCTCGCTAATAGAGCGCCATCCGCCCTCTCGCATCAAGCGCATCAGGCCGTGCTTGATGGCGCCAATCAGTGCGGGTCCCTCGTAGATGAAGCCAGTGTAGAGTTCGACCAGGCTCGCCCCAGCGCGGATATGCCCCCAGGCGTCCTCAGCGCTGAAAATTCCGCCCACACCGATAATCGGCAGCCGGCCGCCGGTCGCGCGGTAGACGATTTCGATCAACGTTCGCGCCCGCACCAGGAGCGGGCGACCGCTGAGACCTCCGGGCGGCGCGTCGACCAGCCCGAACTCCGCGCGCGCGAGCGTGGTGTTGCCGGCGACGAATCCGTCGGCACCGCGCTCGGTCGCTGTGTGGCAGATTCGGGCCACCATCTCGGCCTCGAGGTCGGGGGCGAGTTTCACCAGCAGCGCGGGCTGGACCGCGAGCGCGCGGCGCGCTTCGGTAATTCGGTCGAGCAGGCCCGCCAGCGCCTGCGGCGCCTGCCATTCGCGCAGCCCCGGCGTATTCGGCGAGCTGACGTTAATCACAATGAAGTCGGCGAGTGGCCCCAGGCTGGTTATCAACCGGGCATAGTCGTCCGCTACGCGCTCGACCGGCGTAATCTTGTTCGGCCCGAAATTCAGCCCGATCCTGATTCTCCGGGGATTTCTGCGGAAAGCTTCGAGCCGGCGGGAGACCGCTTCCATCCCGAGGCTCGGAAAGCCGAGCCGATTAATGAGTACGCCATGCTCAGGCAGCCGCCACATCCGCGGCCGCTCGTTTCCGGCCTGCGCGAGCGGCGTGATCGTGCCGATTTCGGCGAATCCGAAGCCCAGGGTCTGCCAGGCTCTGAGCGCGCGCGCGTCCTTGTCGAGTCCGGCGGCGAGGCCGACCGGGTTGGCGAAATCGATATTCCAGAGCCGGGTTTGCAGCGACGCCGGGTCGCCGCCGCGCCCGAGCGCGGGGAGCGCCGCGAGAAAGGCGAGGGTCACGCGATGGGCGGTTTCGGGGTCGAGCCGGAACAGGATTGGCCGCAGAACGTTTCGGTAGATGAGTTGCGCCGCAGCCGCCATCAGCCGCGAATTTGACAGCCGCCCGCGCCGCGCGCAATCCGATGCCCAGCCGTGTTAATAATAGAAGCTGCCGCGCGATGAAGTCCCGGCCGGATCGGGCTAGAGTGAAGCGGCTCCGGTGATGAACAACCAGACATCAATGCAGGTGAAGTTGGTCGATTTTGCGGCGGCTCCGCTGGAGAAGCTCTACGCCGCCTTCCGCACCTGCTACAGCTCCGACACGCCGATCGAAATCTGGGAAAAGATCGAGGCGCAAAAGATCGGCCACGAGAAAATCCGCGAGTTCATCGGCGAGCGGCTCAAGACCGGCCATTCCTCGCCGCTCGAGCAGGTGGTCTTCTGGTTCGCGATCGCCAACGTCTCGCGCTCGCTCTCGCATCAGTTCGTCCGCCATCGGATCGGGATCAGCTTCGAGCAGCAGAGCCAGCGCTACGTAAAGTTCAAGCAGGATCGGCTCGCCTTCGTGCTGCCCGAATCATGGCGGCGCGCCGGGCTCGAAGATGAATTCTCGGCGCTGGTCGATCGCACCTCGGAGCTCTACGCCCGCGCGCTCAAGGCGGGTATTCCGGCCGAGGACGCGCGCTTCGTGCTGCCCAACGCGGCGCCGACCAATTTCCATGTGATGGTCAACTTCGCCGAGATGCTGCATATCTGCGACGTGAGATTGTGCGTGCGGGCGCAGTGGGAGATCCGCCGGATGGTCGCGATGATGCGCGCCGAGATCAAGCGCGTGCTGCCCGAGATCGCGCTGTTCCTGCAGCCCAAGTGCGGTGAGAACCGGATGGGCTATTGCGACGAGTCGCTCGAGGACTGGCAGAAATGCCCGATCGGCCGGGTGCGGCCGCACAAGTCGACACTGTTCGAACTCTATGACCGCCACGGAAGCCGCAAAGCCCAGGCGCTCAGCGACGCCGAGTACCGCGCCGTCGAAGAAAAGGAACTGCTCTAGTCCCGCGGCTTTGCGCTCGGCGATACTCGGATGCGCCCGGTGCCCTGCGCTGGTCAAGAGCCGCTCGCAGGCGGTGCCCGGAGCCGGCGCGATGCCGGCGGATATCGTCTTCGTCGGCATCGCGCCGGGACGACTGGGCGGCGACCGCACCGGAATTCCATTCAGCGGCGATCGATCGGGCCGGATGCTCAGGCGGATGATCCACCGCGCCGGACTGAAGCGCGTCTTCATCACCAACCTGGTACGCTGCAATCCGCGCGACCGCGCCGGCCGCAACCGCGATCCGAGCGCGCGCGAGATCGCGAACTGTCGCGATCATCTGGGCGCCGAGCTCGGCTTCGCGCGTCCGCGCATCGTCGCCTGCCTGGGACGGATCGCATGGCGCGAGCTCGCCGGCCGCTCGCCCGGCTTCGACCCGCGCGCAGCGAATTCCGTTGAGCGCGACGGCGTGATCTATATTGCGATGTATCACCCCGGGTACGTAATCCGCGGCGCCTATTCGGCTCGCGCCTACGCGCGCGATTTCGCGCGCCTGGCCCGCCGCATTGACTGGGCCGGGCCGCACCCGCAATCCTGACCAATCGTGGAAATCACTCCTGAAAACGTCAGCGAGGGGCTGCGCGGCGCCGATTACGTCACCAACCAGCGCGTCGAGACCGCGATCTTCCTGGCCCTCGCGCTCGACAAGCCGCTGCTGATCGAAGGGCCCGCCGGATCGGGCAAGACCGAGGTCGCTAAGGTGATCGCCGCGATGCTCCACACCGAGCTCATCCGGCTGCAATGCTACGAGGGGCTCGACGAAGCGCGCGCGCTCTACGAATGGAATTACCAGAAGCAGCTTTTGCGGCTGCAGGCCGACGAGCATCAGGGCCTGCGCTGGGAGGAGCTCTCCGAGCATCTGTTCTCGCGCGACTACCTGCTCGAGCGGCCGCTGCTCCGGGCGATCCTGGCGCCGCGCAAGCTCGTCCTGCTGATCGACGAAGTCGACAAGGCTGACGAGGAGTTCGAGGCCTTCCTGCTCGAGCTGCTGTCGGATTTCCAGGTCAGCATCCCCGAACTCGGCACCATCCGCGCGCGCGAACGCCCGGCCGTGGTGCTCACGTCGAATCGCGCGCGTGAGCTGTCGGAGGCGCTGCGCCGGCGCTGCCTCCATCTGTTCATCGATTTTCCATCGCTCGAACAGGAACGGCGGATAATCGAGCTCAAGGTTCCCGATCTCGACGCGCGACTGGCCGAGCAGGCGGCGCGCTTCGTCGGCGCGCTGCGCAAGGCCGGCCTCAAGAAGACGCCTTCGATCGCCGAGACCCTCGACTGGGCGCGCGCGCTGGTCCGGCTCGGGGTGCGCGAGCTGGATACGCCGGCGGTGCGCTCGACGCTGGGCCTGCTGCTCAAGCATGAAGACGACCGCTCGAAAATCGAGGGCAAGGTTGGATCGCTGATCTCACATCCGCATTCGCGATGATCCCGATGCGCGAGCAACTGCTGCGCTTCGTCGACGAGTTGCGCGGCGGCGGCGTGCGGATTTCGGTCGCCGAGACGCTCGACGCGATGCGCGCGGTGGCGGCGGCGGGATTCGAACGCGGGCCGTTGCGCGAGGCGCTCGCCGCGAGCCTGATCAAGGACGAGGCCGACCGTCCGATCTTCGATCGCACCTATGCGCAGTTCTTCGGCCGCTCACGAGCGGCCGAGCCGCGCACACCCGACCGGCGCAGCGGCGCCCGCGCGGCGAGCGGCGGGAGCCCGCAGACCGGTGCGGGCGTCGCGGCGCGACCGATACCCGAGCCCGAGCCCAGCTTCCAAAAGCCTGCGCGCAAGCCGCCGGCGCAGAAAACGGCGGCGCAGATGGGCGAGCATCAGGAGCTGCGCGCCGAGCGGGAGGCGGAGTCCGAAGGCGCGCAGCGCGCAGGCGGGCCCGATAGCCAGGCAGCGGCCGGAATCGAGGCGCTGCGCGAGGCGCGGCTGGCCGCGGTCGAACGCGTTGGCTTCGAGCATTACTCCGAGATGGATTACGAAACCGCGCGCGATTCGCTCGCGATCCTGATTCGCCGTTTTCGCCTGCGCCTGGGACGGCGGCTGCGGATGGCGCGCCGCGGACGGGTCGATTTCCGTCGCACGATTCGTGCCGCGATTCAGCACGGCGGCGCATTGATCGATCTCAGGTTTCGCGCCCGGCGGCCTCGCCATGTCGACCTGCTGATCCTGGCCGACATCTCCGGGTCGGTCCGCTACGCGGCGACCCTGATGCTGGAGCTGGTCGCGGGGGTACACGAGTCGTTCCGCCGGGTGCGCAGCTTCGTCTTTATCGACCATCTCGCGGAAGCGGGCTTCGAGGATGGCCATCTGGTGATGACGCCGGCGCTCGATCCGTACGCACGTTCCGATTTCGGGCGCGTGCTGGGCGAACTCTGGGAACGGCGCGATGAGCTGCTCGGCCCCGCCACGCTCGTCATCATCATGGGCGACGGCCGCAACAATCGCCGGCCCGCCCGCGCGGATCTGGTGGCCGACATCGCGCATCGATGCCGCGCCGTTTACTGGCTCAATCCCGAGACGGCCGCGCGATGGGGCACCGGCGACAGCGCGATTAACCAGTACGCGCGCCATGTCACCGCGCTCATACCGGCGCAGACGCTCGGCGAGCTCGAACGCGCGCTCGTCGAGGTCTTCTGAGCCAGTTCAGCCGGCGGCGGCGATCGCGATGAGCTCGGGACGGAGCTGCTCGACCAGCGAGCGCCGCTGGCTGAGCGCGGCGGCTTCCTCTTCGCTCAACTCGGCAAGATATTTCCTCGATTCCCGCATCAGGAGCACCGCGCGATACGGAAAGCCCGGCTGGATTCGATCGTAAACCCGCTCCGCAATCAGGCCCTCGAGCGCCGCCTCGACGCTTCGTTCGCGCAGCTCGCGCCCGTCGCGCCATACCAGTGCCGCCGCCGCTTTCAGCCGCGCCGTCCGGCGATCCCTCGGGACTTCCTTCATCCTGCGAATCACCTCTTCGGCCAGCTCGCGATCGCCGACCGCTCGATCACCGAGCCATCGATGCGATCGCACGCCGGGCGCGCCGCCCAGCGCATCAACCTCCAGACCGCCGTCGTCGGCCAGCGTCGGGAGGCCGCAACGTGCGAAATAGAATCGGGCCTTGATGAGTGCGTTGCCGGCAAACGTCTCACCGCTCTCGGCTGGCGAGTCATCGATCCTGAGGTCGGCGAGCGCCGCCGGTTCGATCGCGAGGCCGCGCAGCAGCAGCCGGTACTCGGCGAGCTTGGCTGGATTGGTGGTCGCGATCAGCAGGGAGTTCACGCCGGCCACGAGCGCATCACGGCCGCGGCTGGTAGGTGAACTTGAGCCGGCGGCGCGCGCGATGGTCCTCCAGCGCCAGGCCTATCAGCCGATCGATCAGCTTCGCCAGCGGCAGGCCCGATGCTTCCCAGAGCTTCGGATACATGCTGATCGCGGTGAAGCCGGGAATCGTATTGACTTCGCTGATGTAGATTTCATCCAGGTTCGGCCGGGCGAGAAAATCGACCCGCGCCATCCCGCGCAGCCCAAGCGTGATGAACGCCGCGACTGCGAGCTCGCGTATCCGTTTGACGGCGCGGGCCGGGAGGCGCGCCGGAATTTCGATCGCGGCACCCTCCTGGTCGACATATTTCGATTCGTAGCTGTAGAAGCGATGGCCGCCGCGCACCACAATTTCGCCGACCGCGGAGGCCGCCGGCCGCTCGTTGCCCAGCACGGCGCATTCGAGTTCGCGGCCCTCGCAGGCGGCCTCGATCAGCGCCTTGCGATCGTAGCGCAACGCCTCTTCCAGAGCCGGTGAAAGCTCGCGCGCGCTAGTGACGCGGCTCACGCCGATCGACGAGCCGAGCGCGTTGGGCTTGACGAACACCGGCCATCCCAGGCGCGCCGCGAGCCGCCGTATCGCGCCGGGATCATCGCGGTAATCGACGTCGCGGACTGCGATGTAGCGAACCACCGGCAATCCGGCATCGCGCAAGAGCCGCTTCTGCACATCCTTGTCCATCCCGATGGCGGACCCGAGCACGCCCGCACTCACGTAGGGAATCCCCGCCAGTTCGAGCAGTCCCTGCACCGTGCCGTCTTCACCGAAGGTGCCGTGCAGGACCGGGAAGATCACGTCGAGCGAACCGCGGAGAATCGCCCTCGCGGCGGCGCCGCCACGCTCG
>JBGPMT010000008.1:0-22258 GCA_041487135.1 Binataceae bacterium (SeqCode)
AGGCGTCGATCGCCTGCCAGCCCCGAATCGACGAACCGTCAAACCCCAAACCCTCCTCGAACGGCCCCTCGTCCCTGAACTCCGATACCGGCGCCGTGAAATGCTGCCATTGCCCCAGCATGTCGATGAACTTCAAGTCCACCATCACCGCCCCCTTCTCCCGCATCAGCTCCAATACTTGCTTCGCCGTCATTGAATGGTTCTCCTCCTGGAATTTTCGGACTGCCTTTCCGCAAGACTCGTACCTATAAGCCCGGCCGATGATCGGGCCTGATTGGTCTTTTTCGGGCCTTATTTGATGCCCATTATTTAAGCATCTGCCTATCGATTGCGCGGCACTTCGCCGAATTCACCCGCGTTTTGCAGCGCTTTTTCGATGGCGCTGGTTTTGCTATCACCCCGATCGAGCCGCGCACGGCCGTGGTCATTTCAATGCTGACAAGAGGAAGGGGTTCTATGTATGGGCGCGAATCGTAAGCAGGGCTGGTGCTTATTCGTTTTTCTGGTGGGATTTACCTTTTTTCCGGCAGGGTTGGTCTATCTTGGGCCGGCCTTCACGTTGATCGGGCTGGCCTTTTTGATCGGCTCTGCGATCGGCTTTTACCGGATCAAGCCACTCGAATATGCCGAGCATCTCGCCGACGGCAAGGCGGTGAGGTGAGTGGTGCAACAGGCTGCTCGATGGCTGGGGTCAAGCGCACGTAGATTCGCGTCGCTCCAAAGGAGAGAAGACCGATGAAACTGCTGGGTATCGTCATCGCCTTGCTCGGATGGCTCATCGCCGTCATGAGCGTGAAGGTCTCAAGCCCCGTTGCTCAGACCATATGCGCGCTGGCCGGTTTCGTGGTGGCCCTCGCAGGGGTCCTTGGTGTGCTCAACGCCGCGCACCTGAAGAACGCAATCTGGAAGAGCTGAGACAACCAACCACCCGGAGATTTTCCGAATGCTTGTACGGATCAGTCGAATTCAAAAATACGTCAAACTTTTCATTCTGGCGCTAGGCTTGAGCGGGTGGCTCGTCCCGGCGATCGTGTCCGCGCAGGCCGCTCCTGCGGCTGCGACCAAGAGTTCGCCGGCAGTTCCGATCACCGATGCTGATTTGAAGAACATCGCGGGTCCAAAACCCGGCGACCTTGCCAAGGGCGATCCGGGCGGCACCCTGACCGGTAGCGTCAGCGATATTGTCGTAAGCGATTCGAAGAAAGGGCTCACGCTGTCCGATCTGGTGAATATGGTCGGTCAAAACCGGATCGCCATCAACTTTGTCTGGACTCTGGTCGCAGGTTTCCTGGTGATGTTCATGCAGGCCGGATTCGCGGCGGTCGAAACCGGACTGTGTCGCGCGAAAAACGCCAACCATACCATGATGATGAACTTCATGGTGTACGGCTTTGGCCTGTTCGCGTACTGGGTAATGGGTTTTGCGCTGCAACAGGGTGGCTGCGCCCCGAATGCGAACCTGGGCGGCTTAAGCCCGCTGAACAGCGAGTTCACGTTCAATTTCTTGGGCGGAAAACCGTGGGGACTCTTCGGACAAAAGGGATTTTTCCTGAGCGGTTCGACTTACGACGTCGGCGTGATGGTGATGTTCCTGTTCCAGATGGTTTTCATGGATACCGCCGCCACTATCGTCACCGGCGCCGCCGCCGAGCGCTGGAAGTTTGCCGCATTTGGTCTCTCGACTTTCTTTCTCGCTGCTATTACCTACCCCTTGTATGCGAACTGGGCATGGGGCGGAGGATGGCTGTCGCAGTTGGGCGTCAATTATGGCCTGAGTCACGGATACTGCGATTTCGCCGGATCGGGCGTGGTGCATGCGGTCGGCGGCGTAACCGCCCTGGCGGTCGCGATGGTTATCGGACCGCGCATCGGAAAGTACACCCGCTCGGGCAAACCCAACCCGATGCCCGGGCACGACATCACGATGGTGCTGATCGGCTGCTTTATTCTGGCCTTCGGGTGGTTTGGATTTAATCCGGGTAGCACGCTCGGCGCATCGGGCGCGGGAAACCTGCGCATCGGTTCGATCGCGGTCAACACCATGCTTGCGGGGTGCACGGGCTCTATCGGCGCGTTGCTCTACATGTGGATTCGCTTCGGCAAGCCCGACGCCTCAATGGCGGGTAACGGATTGCTCGCGGGCCTCGTCGCCATCACCGCGCCCAGTGGCTTCGTCAACACGGTCGGCGCCGCCATAATCGGTTTCGCGGCCGGGATGCTCGTTTGCCTCAGCGTCGAGTATGTCGAGCGGGTGCTGAAGGTTGACGATCCGGTTGGCGCAATTTCAGTTCACGGCGCCTGCGGGCTGTGGGGCGTGATCTCGGTTGGGCTGTTCGCCGACGGCACCAGCAATTACGGCGGAGCCTGGAACGGTGTAACCGGGTCGGTTACCGGCCTGTTTTACGGTGATCCCAGGCAGTTGACCGCGCAACTCGTCGCGTGCGCGACACTGGTCGGCGTCGTTTTCACCTTGTCGTACCTCTTTAACTGCTTGGTAGATGCGATCGTCGGTCAGCGCGTGAGCGCCCAGAGCGAACTGGAGGGTCTCGACCTGCCCGAAATGGGCGCGCTGGGATATCCGGAATTCCAGTTGGTTATGGCAGGCACGGGCCGTTCCGTCGAAATCGCCGCGCAATAGGAGATAAGACAACCATGACTGGGCAAATCATCTTCGCAATTGTGATGTTGGCGGTGTTCGTCGGATGGCAGCTGCTCAAGCCGGGCAAGAGCATCTTCGACTAGCACCAATTAGAGCGGCGCATAGGAGCGGCAGGTACAAGATGGAAAGCGAACTCGTCAGCGGTGGCGAAATGGCCAAGCGAGCAACCCCGATCATCCGGGATGTCGAAGCGCTGCTACGCAGCGGGGTGGATCTGATTGAGCGCAATCGCTTCGAGCAGGCCCGCAGCCTGCTGACCCAGGCCGCCGAGCTGCAGCCGGATTCCGCGCTGGTCCAGCTCGCTCTCGGCATTGCGCTTGGACGTCTGCTGCAGATCCCGGAAGCCACGGCCGCTCTTGAGCGGGCGGTGCAACTCGATGCTGCGGGCTTCTATCCGCGGTTTCGCCTCGGTGAATTGTACATGCGAATTGGTATTCCGACCCGCGCCCGCGAAGAACTGCAGCGCGCGTTGGATCTCAGCACCAACGGCGAGCAGCGCAAGCTGGTGCGTGAACTGCTGGCAGTGGACGCCAAGCGCGAGGCCAATCGCGCCTGGCGTCCTGATTTTTCACGCTTTCGGAAGGGCAGGGACCTCAGATGACGCGTGCGCGTTACGTGACATTGACGGCCGGCGCAGGCCTGGTCGTAGCAGCCATAGTTATCGTCGTGTTCAAGGCGCCGATGGTGCCGGCCGCATATGGAGTAGTCAGCGCGGTAGCGTGGCTGTTGATCCGAAGGCCGCAATCATAGCCCCGATTGGAGATCAGCATGAAGAAGATCGAAGCAATCATAAAACCGTTCAAGCTGGACGAAGTCAAGGACGAGTTGCAAGCCGCGGGTGTAAGCGGACTGACGATCTATGAAGTAAAAGGATTCGGCCGCCAGAGGGGGCACACCGAAATGTATCGCGGCTCGGAATACGTTGTCGATTTCCTCCCCAAGCTGAAGATCGAGGTAATCGTGAAAGACGACCAATTGTCCCAGGTCGTCGATGCGATAGTCCGCAAGGCTCAGACCGGAAAAATTGGCGATGGTAAAATTTTCGTGACCGATCTTTGCGAAACGATCCGGATCCGGACCAATGAACGCGGTGAAACCGCCATCTAGGCGCGACCGGGATTGATGGCCATCGCGCTGGGGTTTCTTTTCGCCGCGGTTCTGCTGGCTCCCGTCACCAGCAAGACTGTCGAGCGAAACCTCGAGATTTTCTTCCTGCTCGCGGGTGTTCTGGCCGCAGCAATCAGCGGTCAGCTCGGCTGGCCGTTGCTGAGCGCAGCGCTGCGCGCGCCGATTGCACTCACCATCGCGGTATTGGCTTTCGGCACCGTCGCGCGAATTGCTCGCCCGACACTGGATAGCTGGTTCCAAAAGCTGCTGGCGACCGTGCCTCCGCGGGTCGTTTACTTCCTCCTCATCGTCGTGCTGGGACTCCTTGCGAGCATCATCACGGCGGTGATCGCGGCCCTGTTTCTGGTTGAGGCAATCGCCCTGATGAATCTCGACCGCGACAGCGAGATTGTGACCGTGGTACTTGCCTGTTTTGCGATCGGTCTCGGCGCCGCGCTTACGCCGGTCGGCGAGCCGCTTGGCACGATCGCGATAGCGGCGCTCGGTCAGGACTTCTGGTATCTCGTGCGCCTGCTCGGACCGCTCGTGATCGCCGGTATCCTGATCGTCGGAACCATCGCCCTGGCCATGCCGGTCACTCGCGGCGCTTCCCTCAGAGTCCAGCGGGATGAACCAGGCTGGGAGGAAATCGTGCTGCGCGCCGCCAAGGTCTACGTGTTCGTCGCCGGCCTAGTCGGCCTGTCGTGGGGGTTCCGTCCCCTGGTTGATGAGTACCTCAGCCGAACGCCTGAGAGTCTTCTGTTCTGGCTCAACAGTGTTTCGGCGGTGGTGGACAACGCCACCTTGACCGCCGCCGAAATCGGCCCCTCCATGGGGGTCGCGCAGCAGCGTGCGATTTTGATGGGCTTGCTGATCAGCGGCGGAATGCTGATACCGGGCAATATTCCGAACATCATTGCCGCCGGAAGACTCGGGATCAGCAGTCGCGAGTGGGCGCGTGTTGGTCTGATCACCGGGCTTCCCCTCATGATGTTGTGCTTCCTCGTGCTCCAGTGGCTACGGTGAAAGGCCGCACCGCCACATATCCGCTCGCACCGGAGAGGCCTGGAGACGAGCTGCATGGCATCTGGGGCTGGGTTTGGGCCGAGACCGAATGGAGCGGACTCGACGCGCTGGAGATGGGATCGCAGGCCTATCCCAACATCCGAGGGAGGGAGCGCGCTCAGGCCCGCGCTAACCCACCTTGATCGACCACCAGCGCCGGTAGACCTCGCCCGCGGCGACGGAGAGCACGATCAAGGCCACCGCGAACAGGAAGCGCAGCGAGGCCGGATGCCACATCGCGTCGCCCAGGAACGCCCATACGATCGTTCCGGGGACCATTCCGATCATGCTCGCCCAGAAATAGTCGCGGAACGTGATCGGCGATGCGCCGGCCAGCAGGTTGAGCGCATTGTACGGAATGATCGGCACCATCCTGAGATAGAAGATGATCTGGAAGCCATGGCGCGCCACCCCCTGCATCAGGTAATGGAAGCGGCGGTTGACGCTGCGCTCGACGAAGCCGCGGCCCAGAAAGCGCCCGGCCGCGAACGCGATCAACGCGCCCAAGTCGGCGCCGACCAGCGAATAGACCGACCCCCACAGGGTGCCGAACGCCAGGCCGCCCGCGATCGTCATCATCGCGCCGGGCACCAGCAGCGACGGCCCGACCGCATACAGCGTCACAAACGCGAGCGGTCCCCAGATGCCCCACGACAGGACCTCGATCTTGACCTGTCTGGGATCGTCGAACCATTCCGCGTGCGCGAGCATCAGGTAGACCGCGGCTCCCACCAGTGCGAGCAGGAGCGCGATGCGCAGCACGGCGCCCGCCGAGAGCAGGCTTTGCTGCGGCCCGCGGGAAGGAGCGCAAAATGGCGTGGCGGCGGCCATCAGCCGGCTATGATATTGGGCGGCATAACTTCAAACAAGCGAAAGTCGTTGTGGCCCAGCCTGATTGTGCATTAGAGTTGCGCGAATCGGGACCGCTTGGGTCGCGGCGCGCGCGAGGGACGGAGGTTGGCTGGCGATGAACGAGTTGCAGGACAAAGTCGCGATTATCACCGGCGGCGGCCACGGAATCGGCAAGGCGATCGCGCTCGCCTATGCCGGCGCGGGCGCGGCGATCGTGGTCGCGGCGCGCGCGCTGCCGCCGATGGAAGAAACCTGCGCCGAACTGAAGCGCCTCGGCGCCCGCGCGCTGCACGTCCAGGCCAACGTCACTAGCGAGGCCGACTGCGAGCGGATGGTGGCGCAAACGCTCGGTACCTTCGGACGGGTCGACATCCTGGTCAACAACGCGGGCGTCGCGGGCCCGACCGCCCGCCTGACCGAGATCTCGCTCGCGCAATGGCAGGAAGTGATCGACATCAACTTGACCGGCTGCTGGCTCGCCTCGCGCGCGGTGCTGCCGGCGATGGCGCGGCAGGGCGCCGGCCATATCGTCAACATCTCGTCGCTCGCCGGGCGCGAGGCCTACCCGATGCGCTCGCCGTACGCGGCCTCCAAGTGGGCGATGATCGGGCTTACGCAGACGCTCGCGGCCGAATGGGGCCGCAATGGAATTCGCGTCAACGCGATCTGCCCCGGACCGGTCGCCGGCCCGCGCATCGAGGAGGTCATCAAGGCCCGCGCCAAAGCGATGGGACTCAGCGAGGAGCAGGTCAGGCGCGCGATGCTGGGGCGGACCGCGCTCGATCGGATGGTCACCGAAGATGAATGCGCGCGCGTGGCGCTGTTCCTGGCCGGCGCTCAATCCGCGGCCGTCACCGGTCAGACGATCAACGTCGACGCCGGTATCGCGATGAACTAAGCGCCCCGTGCGGCGCAGCTTCCCCGCGCAATTCAGCCCGAGCGGGCAAGGTCGTGATGGCTCGCCTGTACGCGCAGCCCGGAGCTTGCCAGCCGCTCCTGGAGCGCCTTGACCAGCGCCGGTGAACGATGGCGCCCACCCGTGCATCCGATCCCGATCGTCAGGTAGCTCTTGCCCTCGCGCTGGTAGAGCGGAATCAGGAATTCCAGCAGCCGCACGACCTCGTCGATAAACCGGCGCGCCTCGGCCTGGCCGAGCACGTAGTCGCGGACCTTGGGATCCAGCCCGTCGCTGGCGCGGAGTTCCGGAACGAAAAACGGATTCGGAATGAAGCGAGCGTCGAGCACCAGATCGAGGCCGACCGGCAGGCCGTACTTGTAACCGAACGATACCAGCATCACTGAGATCGGCCCGCGCCCCTCAGCGCCCATCACGTAGGCGGTCACGACTTCGCGCAGCTCGTGGACCGTGAGCGTGGTGGTGTCGATCAGGCGGCTTGCGCGCTCGCGCATCTCGGCCAGCGCCAGACGCTCGCGCCGGATGCTGTCGGCGACGCTCAGCCCGCCCTCGGCCATCGGATGGGGCCGGCGGCTCTCGGAATAGCGCCGCGCCAGGATCTCGTCGGAAGCATCGGTAAAAACGATCTCGGGGCGAATACCCTCGCGCTCGAGCTCGGCGAAGATGCTCGGCCATTGCGGAAAGAACATGCGCTCGCGCGGATCGATCCCGAGCGCGATGCCCTTGAGATTCGGATCGTGCTCGACCGCCAGCTTGACCACTTCCGGCGCCAGCGCGACCGGCAGATTGTCGACGCAGTAGAGACCGAGGTCCTCGAGTACGCGCAGCACCGAGGCGCGTCCCGAACCCGAGACGCCGGTCACGACGATGAGGCGCGTGGTCAACACCCGCCGTTCCGGTCTGATGCGTGTCGCCATCGAATTGGGCCGCGCTCCGGCGCCGGCCGGAGGCCGGACCCGGATGCGATGAAGCTTGCGGGCAGGGAGGAGGCAGGCCGGCGCGCCGGCGCAGGCGTCATCTCAGTACCGCCCGTCTTCTTCCTTGATTAGACGGAAAATCTCGGCGGCCTCCTGCGCCTTGAGCAGGCGATCGCGGAAGGCCGCGTCCTTGAGCAGACGCGAGACCCGCGCCAGGGCCTTGAGATGCAGGCTGGTCGAATCCTCGGGCGCGACCAGCATGAAGAACAGGTGCGTCACGTTGCCGTCGAGCGATTCGAAATCGACACCCTTGAGATGGCGTCCGAAGACCCCGAGGATCTTGTTGACGCCCTTGATCTTGCCGTGCGGAATCGCAATGCCGTCGCCGATCGCCGTCGAACCGAGCCGCTCGCGCTCCATCAGTACGGCGGTCAGTTCCTCGACATGGATCTCCCGATGCTGCGCCGCCAGGCAGCTCGCCAGTTCGCGCAATACCGCGGGCTTGGTCGCGCCCTGCAGGTCGGGCAGCACGCTTTCGGGATTGAGAAGATCAGTGATTTTCATGGGCCGGCTTACAGCGTCTACGCTAGCAGCAGTCGGTAAAGGATGCGATGGAGCGGCAGCCTGACTAGGGACAGTCACGCTGCGGATCAGGATCGCTTGGGGCCCGCTTCGGGCGCGATCTCCGCGGCGCTCAAGACCTCACCCGCCGACGGCGCGCGCACCCGCTTGGTGGCGGTCTTCTCCCGATGCTTCCTGAGTTGGCGTCCGACCTTGTCGGCCAGCAGGTCGATGACCGAGTAGAGGTCCTTGGTCTCCTCCTGCGCGGCGACGATGAAGTCGCCGGATTTGAAGGTCACCTCACCGCTCTGCCGATACTTGTCCACCGCCAGGATCAGATGGACTTCGCACGAGCGTTTGAGGAACTTGGATAGATGCGAGAGCTTGCGCTCGGCGTACTCGCGAATCGCCGCGGTCGGCTCGACATGGCGAAAGGTCACGTTGACCGCCGCCTCGGGCACCGCCAGGCGCTTGCGACGGCGCGCCTGGCGCGCGACTTCCCGGGCCCGTTTGCCGCGTTTGATTTCGTTGGACGTCATTGGGAACCGTTGTGCTTGAGCTTGGCGCCCGCGCCGAGCTGCTTGCGGCGCGCTGAAGGCAGGATGCCGAGCGCCTCGCGATATTTGGCGACCGTGCGCCGGGCGATGTTGATGTTCTGGGCGCGGAGAATTTCGGCGAGCGCCTGGTCCGACAGCGGCCCCTCATGAGGCTCGTTGGCGACCATCGCGCGGATCTTCTCCTTCACCGTCTCCGCGCTCACGTCCCCGCTCCCGTCATTGGCCCTGACGCCCGAGGTGAAGAAGAACTTGAGTTCGAAAATCCCCTGCGGCGTATGCGCGTACTTGTTGGCCGTGGCACGGCTGATGGTCGATTCGTGCATCCCGATATCGTCGGCCACGTCCTTCAGCACCAGGGGCTTCAAGCGGCTCACGCCATGCTCGAAGAACTCGCGCTGGAACTTCACGATCGAGTTGGCGACTTTGAAGATCGTCTGCTGGCGCTGATAGATCGATTTCACCAGCCAGCGCGCCGAGCGCAGCCGCTCCTGCAGGTAATCGCGGGTCTCGTTGCTGACCGCGCCGTCATTCATGACCCGCTGGTAGTAGCTCGCCAGACGCAGACGCGGGACCGCGTCCCCGTTGAGCGTGACCAGAAAATTGTCGCCGACCTTCTGGATGAAAACGTCGGGTATGACGTAAATCGGCTCCTGGCCGCCGTAGTCGCGGCCGGGCTTGGGCTCGAGCACTGAGATGACCTTGATGGCCTGCCCGGCCATCTCGAGCGACACCCCGAGCGCCTTCGCGATCTCCGCATAGCGATGCTTCTCGAGCATCTCCATATGATTCGCGACGATCCGCGCCGCCAGCGATTCTTCCATTCCGAGGGTGCGCAACTGGATCGCCAGGCACTCGCGCAGGTCCCGCGCACCCACACCAGGCGGGTCGAAGCGCTGGATCTGCGTGAGCACGCGCGCGACCTCGGCGGGCGCGGTCTCGAGCTGCGCCGCCAGCTCCTCGAGAGGCGTTTCGAGGTAACCGTCGTCGCTCAGGTTGTAGATTATCGTGGCGCCGATCTGCTGATCGGCGGCGCTCAGGCTCGACATCCGGAGCTGCCACATCAGATGGTCTTCGAGCGAGGTCTTGCGCGTGAGCGTGCTCTCAAGCGTCGGCCGATTTTCGTCGCTCGGCCCGCTGAACGAGCCTTCCTGCCAGTTGTTGGAATAGTTCTCGACGTACTCGCGCCAGTCGATCTTCTCGAGCCCGTTGTTCTCCTTGATCTCGACCGCCGCGTCGTGCGGCTCGCTGGCGACCGGCGTCGAAGGGCTCTCGGCCGGCGGTAAATCCCAGAAATCGCCAGGCTCGGCCGCCGCGTCGCCGGCCGCGGCTTCGGGCGCGACCAGCTCGCCGTTGGGAGCGGGCGCCTCGCCGTTGGTATGGCTTTCCTCGTCGTTCATCGCGGTGTTGCTGATTTCGCTCGGACTGGAGTCGAGCGGCTCGAGCATCGGATTGCGCTCGAGCTCGCTCTGGATGACGATTTCGAGCTCGGGCAGCGACAGTTGCAGGATCTTGATCGCCTGCTGGAGCTGCGGCGTCATCACCAGCTGCTGGCGCAGCCGCAGGTCCTGACCAAGTTTTACTTCAAACGCCATCTGCCTCAGTGCCCGCTTCCAGAAGCTTCCGCCGGCGTGCCGGGCGAATTGCCGGCCGCAGCGCCGGCGGCGGCCGGATCCGTGGCCGTCGATTGGTCGTCCACGGACGCGGCGCCGGACGCTCCATTATCCGGGGTTTGCGACTGTCGAGGGAAGATCAGCGCGTGCGCGTGTTCGACCACACTTTTCCCGGTATCCAGGTAGACCGTGATGCGCTCGCCGGCGATCTGGTCGGGACCGTCGTGCACCACCGGACTGCCGGTCATCACCACCGTGTGAATCTTCTGGTTAAGGACCGCATGATCGCTGGTCGCCCATCTGCCGCCCTGCAAGATCCGCACGTTGCCGTCGGCCGTCATGTCCTTGACGTCCTTGAAATTCTGCTCGTAATTGACGTGCAGCATATCGCTGGTCAGTTGGCTGCCGGATTGCGCGGCACGGACGTGACCGCTGAACAGAACCGCTTTGCCTTTGTAATCGAGCGAGAGCGTATCGGACTGGATGTTGATCGGGCCCTTGCTCGAGGTCAGTCCGGGAAACGCGCCCTTGTCGCCCGCGGCCGAGTCGGAATCGGCCGTGCCGCCAGCCTTCGCTGAGGCTTGGTCGGTGCCGGCGCCCGATACGGATTTCTTTTTCGCACGATGCGGCGGTTCTGCCGCGGGCGGTTCCGCGCCGGGCGATCCCGCGACGACCGTGGACTCCTGGGCGGCCGCCGGCGGCGGCGAAAACGCCATCAGCGTCAGGCAGACCAGCGGCGCGGCGAGCACCGGACACCGGAGCCAGGACCATCCCGAGCCGTCCCGCTGCGGCGCGGCGCGGTCAGGATTTTTGTCGGGATTTGGCACTGCTGGAATCCTGTATAATCTCGGTGTTGACCTGGCCGCCAAGATTGAACTGCTGCTGGCGGGGATAGCCGATCAGCCCGGTGCCGCTCACCTTGATGCCTTGCCCGGCGACCATCACGCCGCCGGGCGCGCTTAGCTGGTCGGTATCCGGGAGGAAGGTGGCGCGGTCGGTGGTCAGGACGAACTCGCCGTAATGGACCGTGAGCCCGCCGCTCATGTCGGCCTGTTGCACATGATTCCCGTCCATCTTGAGCGCCACGGCCGGCGCGTCGAGCATCACCGACCTGCCATCCGTCGCGATCATCTCAATCTTCGCGTCCTTGAGCATCACTGAGGTCTTGTCGTTGGAGTAACTGGCATCGCGCGCCGTCAGCACCCACTCCTTCTCGCCACCCTTCATCTGGGTCCAGTGAAAGTTGCGCGCATGCACCAACGCTCCCGGAACCAGCCCGATGTTCTGGCTTGGACGGCGCTCGGGTGAACGCCTGCGGACTACGCCTACGGTAACGACCAGAATCGCGCCGAGTGCAACTATCCCAAACCCGGCCAAGACTTTGGCTATGCGTTTGGGACTCATGGTCAACGCTCTCGGCCACTAAAAGGTATCAGGCGGATTTTTTGATGTAAACCGAAGGCGGAAAAAAGCGGCGCCGGCGCAAGCCGCCGATGTCAGGGTGGCTAACTAGGCGCGGCCTTGGCGCGCAATCGCGTCGATACGCGACAGATCGGCGAGCAGCGCGGGCAGCTCCTCGAGCGCGTAGGAATTGGGCCCGTCGCTCAGCGCGCGGGCCGGGTCCTCGTGCACTTCCATGAACACGCCGTCGACGCCGACCGCCGCCGCGGCGCGCGCCAGCGGTGCGACGAACTCGCGCTGGCCTTCGGAGCGATCGCCGCCGGCGCCCGGCAATTGCACCGAGTGGGTCGCGTCGAAGACGATCGGATAACCGAACTCGCGCATGATCACGAGCGAGCGGAAATCCGATACCAGGTTGTTGTAGCCGAACGAAAAGCCGCGCTCGGTCACGATGATGCGCCGGTTGCCGCAGCTCTCCGCCTTGGCAACCACCGCGCGCATGTCCCAGGGCGCGAGGAACTGGCCCTTTTTCAGATTCACCGCGCATCCGCTCGACGCCGCCGCCATCACCAGGTCGGTCTGCCGCGAAAGCAGCGCCGGTACCTGCAGGATGTCGACCACTTTGGCCGCGGCTGCCGCCTGATGCGGTTCGTGCACGTCGGTCAGCACCGCGACGCCGACCTCGCGCTTGACGCGCTCGAGGATCCGCATCCCTTGCTCGAGTCCCGGGCCGCGAAACGAGCTATGGCTGGTGCGATTCGCCTTATCGAAAGAACATTTGAAGACGAACGCAAGACCGGCGGCGCGCGCTATCGCCGCCAGACGCTCGGCATGACGCAGGCATGACTGCTCGCTCTCGATCACGCAGGGGCCGGCGATCAGCACCAGGCGCGATCCGCCGAAGACCGCCTCGCCCACCCGGACCTGGTTGACGGTCACGAGACCGGCCTGAGGGCGCGGACTTTGGGCCGCTCGAGCTTCTCGCCGGCGCGCCGCTCGACGGCCGCGCGCACCAGCCCGCGGAACAGCGGATGGGGGTCAAGCGGACGGGACTTCAACTCCGGATGGAACTGGCAGCCGAGGAACCAGGGATGGCCGCTCAACTCCATCATCTCGACCAGGCGATTGTCGGGCGAGGTGCCGGTCGCCACGAGCCCGGCCTTCTCGAGCATCTCGCGGTAGGCGTTGTTGACCTCGTAGCGATGGCGATGGCGCTCGTGAATCCGGGTGCGGCGGTAAAGCCCCTGGGCCAGCGAGCCAGGCTTGATGACGCAGGGATAGGCGCCCAGGCGCATGGTGCCGCCCTTGCGCTGCACGCCCTTCTGGTTCTCCATGATGTCGATCACCGGGTCGGGCGTGTCGGCTGCGAACTCGCGCGAGTTGGCGTTGCGCAGCCCGAGCAGCGCGCGCGCACACTCGACGACCATCAGCTGCAGTCCCAGGCAGATGCCGAGGATCGGAACGCGCTTCTCGCGGGCATAGCGGATCGCGCGGATCTTGCCTTCGATTCCGCGATCGCCAAAGCCGCCCGGGATGATTATCGCGTGCGCCTGCCCGAGCTTCTCCTCCACGGCGCCCTTCTCGAGGGTCTCCGCGTCGACGTAATCGATATGGACTTTCGCCTCGTTGGCGATCGCGCCATGCGCGATCGCTTCGTGCAGGCTCTTGTAGGAATCGACCACGTTGACGTACTTGCCGACCACCACGATGTTGACCGTAACCTTCGGGTTCTGCGCGATCCGCACGATCCGGCGCCACTTGGAAAGGTTGGGCGCCCCGGTCCAGATGTTCAGCTTTTCGACCACCCGCTGGTCGAGCTCCTCGGCGGAGAAGCGCAGCGGGACTTCGTAGATGGTCTCGACGTCGGGCGCCGCGATTACGCAGTTCTCCTCGACGTTGCAGAAGTGCGCGATTTTCGCGCGCGCCTTCTTCTCCAGCGGCCGGTCGCATCGGCACAGCAGGATATCGGGCTGAATCCCAAGCCCGGTCAGCTCCTTGACGCTGTGCTGCGTGGGCTTGGTCTTGAGCTCGCCGGCGGTCGGTATGTACGGGACCAGCGTCAGGTGGAGGTAGAGCACGTTCTCGCGCCCCTGGTCCCATCGGAACTCGCGGATCGCCTCCAGGAACGGCAGGCTCTCGATATCGCCGACCGTGCCGCCGACCTCGACGATAATCAGGTCGGCGCCTTCGGACGCCTCCAGGATGCGCCGCTTGATCTCGTCCGTGATGTGCGGAATCACCTGGACGGTCGCGCCCAGGTAATCGCCACGCCGCTCCTTCTGGATCACCGTGTCGTAGATCTGGCCGGTCGTGAAGTTGTTGCGCCGGCTCATCGTGGTCTGCACGAAGCGCTCGTAATGGCCGAGGTCGAGGTCGGTTTCGGCGCCATCGTCGGTGACGAAGACCTCGCCATGCTGCAGCGGGCTCATCGTGCCCGGGTCGACGTTGATGTACGGGTCCATCTTGAGCAGCGTCACGCTGAGGCCGCGCGCCTGCAGCAACGCGCCCAGCGAAGCGGCCGCCAGCCCTTTGCCGAGCGAGGAGACCACGCCACCGGTTACAAAAATGAATTTGGTCTTGCGTTCCACTGATGGCCCTCCCCCGCCTAGACCGCTCCCCGACCCACCAGCTCGCGAGCTTTTGCAAGCTCCTCGGCAGTATCTATCTCAAGCGAAGGCGCCACGGAAGGTACGACCCTGATTGTATAACCATTTTCGAGCGTCCGCAGCTGCTCGAGTTTCTCGATTCGCTCCAGGACCCCGGGTGGAAGACTCGCGAATTTGAGCAGAAAATCACGCCGATAGGCGTAAACCCCGATATGTCGCAGCGCCGCGCCGGGCACCCGGCCGCCGTCGTCGCGCGGATAGGGGATGGAGGCGCGCGAGAAGTAGAGCGCGTTGCCCGAGGCGCCGAGCACGACCTTGACGACGTTGGGGTTGCAGAATTCGGCCGGGTCGATAATCGGCGTCGCCAGCGTCGCCATCGCGAGCGACGGATCGTCGAGCATCGGGCGTGCCAGCGCGTCGAGGTCTGCGGGCGCGATAAACGGCAGATCGCCCTGGACGTTCAGGAAGACCTCGGCGTCGAAGGCACGGGCCACCTCGGCGATCCGGTCGGTGCCGCTCTGATGCTCGCGCGAGGTCATCATCGCCTCGCCGCCGGCTTTTCCCACCGCCTCGTAAATTCGTTCATGGTCAGTGGCGACCAGTACGCGGCCGGGGCTCGCGGCCCTCGAGGCCTGACGCCATACCCGCACGACCATCGGCACGCCGCCGATGTCGGCCAGCGCCTTTTCGGGCAGTCGCGTGGAGGCGAGGCGGGCTGGAATAACCGCGATTACCGATGTGGAGGCGATAGCATCACTCCGCTGGCGCGCGATCGCAGGCGCGCTGGGCAATTCGTATCCCTATCGCTTTCAGCCTGTCAATTTTGCCGCTGCGCTTTAGTCAACAGCGCGGTCCATGCCGTGACCTTATCGGCGCGGTGCGGGACTCGGCCGCTATCCTCTTTGGCGGGCCCTGAGCATCCTGCGTTTACGCGCCCGGGCCTGGGTCTGGACGGTGCGTCGTTTCTTGGCAAGCCGGCGATTACGCCGGTTTCGCTGACGTGAAGCTGCTTTCATCTAACCACCTGGTTGTTGCCGGTAAGCGGCTTGGGATTGTTCCCCGCGGCCTGGTTCAGGCTAACGTCGCTGTCCGGCGCCGGCTGCCTGCTGATCGTGCTGAGCGGGCAGATCGCCGCGACGTCATCCAGCACGTCGGCGCCGTCCATCACGACCACCTGGCCGAGCGGCATTCCCGCCTCGACCTCGCCGGCCACAGCCGCGGGGATTTCGTACTGGAAATGTATATAGGGAACGTTCTCCTTGCGCACCACCACGCTCACGGGATGGGCGACAACCGGATCGATCAGCGCCCCGGACGTGGTCCGCACCTGCACCGGCAGAGTCTGACCGCCCTTGAGCACCGGGATACGGGTAAAGGTTTGGAAACCCCACTCGAGGAAGCGCGCCGCCTGGGCGAAGCGCTGGGGGTTGGAAGGCGCTCCGAGCACCACCGCGATCAAGCGCATATCGCCGCGCCTGGCGGTCGCGGTCAGGTTGAAGCCCGATCGGAAAGTGAAGCCGGTCTTGAGGCCGTCGCAACCCTCGAAATGGCCGATCAGATGGTTGGTGTTGTGCAGCATCGCGACCCCGTCGTCAAACGGCGCGCGCTCCATCCCCGACCATCCCAGCAGGCCGGTATGGAAGATTAGCGCGCGGGCCAGGGTGGCAAGATCGCGCGCACTGGTGAAATCCACGTCGTGCGCGGGCGTGGGCGGGAGCCCATCGACGGTCTCGTATGCGGTCGCGGTCATGCCGAGGCCGCGGGCCCGCAGGTTCATCATCTGGACGGCACCCTCGACTGAGCCGCCAATCTTTTCAGCCACCGCGACGGCCGCGTCGTTGGCGGAGCGAATCAACGCCGCCTTCATCAGCTCGCCGAGCGGGTAGACCTGACCCTCGCGCAGCCCGAGATGGGACCCGCCGGTGTAGGCCGAGCGGGCCGAAATCACGACCGGGTCGGTGAGCCGCATCCGCCCGGCTTTGATCTGGTCCTCGGCGACCAGCAGCAGCATCATCTTGGCCATCGAGGCCGGCGGCCACACCAGGTCGGGATTTTCCTGGTAGAGGATACGGCCCGAATCAGCGTCCTCCAGCAGCACCGCGTGATAGAGCGGCGCCGTGCTGTGCGCGGCCCTCCGATGGGCGCGATGATGATGATGATGCACACGGGTCGAACGCGCCGCCAATGCGGGCCGCGCCGTTCCCGGCGTCAATATGGCCATTACGGCCGCCGCTACGATATACCGACGAATAGTCCGCCACCCAGCCAAATCCGCCACCTGCCTCTTCCAGTATCCCCTCAGGTTTGCCGCTACCGCGTATGCATGAAGGGGCCGGAATTTTGTCCCGCCGCGAAGGTGCGTCCCTGCTCGACCTGAAGCAAAAGTGCCAGATTCGCGCGCGCCGGGGAATAGCCCGGCGCCGAATTGGCGAGCTCCTGCCATTCGTCGCGCGCGCGGGGAAAGTTCCCCTCCTCGGCGTAGATCACGCCGAGCTGATTGCGAGCGTCGATTTGTGCAGGATCGAGCCGCAGTGAGAGCAGAATTTCCTGCTCGGCCGGCTTGAGTTTTCCGCGCCGCTCGTAGGCAATTCCCAGGTTGTAGTGGGTTTCGGGACGCTCGGGCGCCAACAGCGTCGCGAGCTGGAGCACCTTGGTGGCGGTGTCGAGCTGGTCGGTCTCCAGGTAGAGAAGACCCAGGTTGAGGAACAGGTCCCAATCGCTCAGGCCGAGCTGGACGGCTTTCTGATACTCGGCCAATTCCAGTTGATGCTGGCCCATCAACCCTTGGGCGAAGCCGAGATGGTAGTGGGCGAGCGCATTATCCGGATGCTCCTTGATGACCTCCTGATGGCGCCGGACCGCTTCGGGATAATTCTCCATCCCGAGGAAATAGTCGGCCAGGGGGTCGCAAACCTGCGGCTCCGCTATCGGGAAAGCCGCGGGACGAGCCTCGGGCGGCCGTTGGACAAGCAACGATAAAAGCCCAAGCAATATGACGGACCATCGGCGGATCGCCAAAGCATTCAAGCGCGCGGCGCTGCAGGCGCTCGGTGGCGCTCATCAAAAATGTATCAGGAATGTCGAGGCGCAAAAAAGCGGGCGATGCGCGAAATCATCGCCTGCCCGGAAAAATTATCGAAAAAGTAACGCGAAGCCGGCCCGCAGCTTACTTTCGCGCGATCGGCCGGCTTCGCTCGACGTTACTTAATTTACGGATTGGCTGCGCCGCTGGTTCCGCCCGCGCCGCCAGCACCGGTCTCGCCGCCAGCCGGAGCAGCCGGAGCAGTACCACCGGTGGTCTCAGCGCCCTTCGCACCACTGGTACCCTTGCCGCCGCTCATGCTGCCGTGATGATGCTTGTGCATGTGGCGATGGCGATGGGTGGTCTTGGCGCCCTCGGAAGACGGGGCCGCCGTGCTGCTACCACCGCTGGCCGCCGGCGCGGCAGCCTCGGAAGATGGCGCGGCGGGCGCGGCTGGGGCAGCGGCAGGGGCGCCGCCAGCAGCTCCGGCTCCCGTATCTTGCGCGAAAACCGGCACCGCCAGTGCGCCGGCAAACACCGCTGCAGTCATCACAGAAAGGACCCTTTTCATTTCAGGAATCTCCTTGTCGTCTGGGCGGCCCATAAGCGAACCGCGTCTTTTCGGGATTCAACCAAGCCAACTCTGTGCCATGAGAAAAAGGGGGGCATCTTGCGGGTATATTCGCTCCCCCGCTGGCTTTGACTGACGCAATACGTCGAGCCTGCATCCGCTTTAAGTAGACCTGCTCGGACGACGCTGGCTCAATGCGCAATAGGTTTTCGATTATTTCAGCCGGCGTCGCGCTTCAGCCCGCAGTTCACCATAGAGCAGAAACAGTTCGCGGAAGGCCCGCATTACCACCTTGAGATTGGCGCCCGATTGCTCGCCGGTCTGCCGGGGCAGATGGCGCACCTCGACTTCGCGTATCCGCGCGCCCCGCCCCGCCATCCGCGCCATCAGCTCGGCCGAGATCAGGGCGCCGCGGGCACGCAATTCGCCGGCGTCTATCAGCTCGCGCCTGAACAGCTTGAAACCACAATCAATATCGCGCGCCCGAATCCCGAACAGCAGCCGCATCAGGATGGTCCATGCGCGGCCATTGAGCCGGCGCCCCAGATGGTCGGCGCGGCGCGCTCGATGTCCGACAATCAGGTCAAAGTCTCCGGCATACGCCGCCATCACCTGCACGTCGTCGGCGTCAAATTGGCCGTCGCCGTCGCACAGCAGCACCCAGGGTTTGGTGGACGCCGCGATCCCCGAGATCACGGCGCCGCCATAGCCGCGATTCTGCTCGTGATGGACTACGCGCACGTGCGGGTCGGCGCGGGCGAGCCGATCGGCAATCTGGCCGGTTCGATCGCGGCTGCCGTCGTCGACCACGATTATCTCGTAGTCGCCGGTGACGCGTGGGAGCGCGGCACTGAGAGCCGCGACCACCCGCTCGATATTGCCCTCCTCGTTATGCGACGGCAGGAATACGCTCAGGCCATCGAGCCGCGGCGCGCGCGCACCCGAGTTCGCCGGCGGCGATTCCTCATCCACCGGATTCCACCTCGCGGCGGCCTGCCGCACCATCCGAGATAAATCTCTTGACCTTGAATCGAGACGAACGGTCTGTGGCGGAGCGGCGATCCAACTAGGGCCCGATCGACCGGTAGCCGCCCCGGTAAAATAGCAGTGGCTCACCCTCGGAGACGGAGGCTTCCTCGATCTCTCCGAGGTAAATCGTATGGTCCCCGCCGTCGTAGGAACCGACGATCCGGCATTCCATGAAGGCCAGCACGTGGTTGAGTATCGGGGCGCCGTTGGCGCCCTTGCGGTAGCTCACGCCCTCGAACTTATTGCCGCCGCTAGTCGCAAAGCGCCGTGACAGATCCTCCTGGTCGGCGGCCAGCACGTTGACCGTGAACAGCTTGCTCTCCGCAAAGTGCGGGTAGCTCTCAGCCTTTTTGTCAACACAGATCAGCAGCAGCGGCGGCAGCAGCGACACCGAACTCAGCGCATTGGCGGTGAGCCCGGCCAGTTGGCCGTCTTTGGCGACGGTGGTGATAATAGAGACCCCTGTGGCGAAGTGGCCCATCACCCGGCGCAGTTCATTCTTTTCTATCGGCATAGGCTTCGATTTCTGCCGCGGATAGTATCAGGCGCTGCGATTCAGGGTCAAATTTGTAGGCGCACGGTTGAGCATTTCAATCGAATTCATCGAACTGCGTTGACCTGCGCCGTGCGCGATTTCACAATTGGCGTTATGGACAGTGGTTGGTTGCGATGGGTAGGCGCGGGCGCTCGGCGATTATAGCCTGCGCCGCAATGTCGGCGTTGATAGCCTGCTGTGGTCTGGTCGGGAGCTTGATTGTGCCCGCTACGGCCGCCACACCCGGCGTTACCGCGACCGTGACCCGGGGCGCCGCCTCTATCGCTCCGGCTGCGGCTCCCGATCCGGTCAGACCGCCGGCTCCCGCCGCCGCCGCTCAGCCGTCGGCCCGGAGCACCCGGGGCGTTGCCGCGGTGGGGGGAAACTCTCCGGCCCCGGCGGCGCCCACCAATCCCAACCGGACGCCGGGCGTGATCGCGCTGCTGCAGACTACCGACGGCTCCGAGCGCGAGGCCTTGAGCTGGTCCGTGAAAGTCTACAAGTCGCAGCACAAGCTCGAGGTCTACTACAAGGGAAGATTCTATCGATCGTATCGCGCGGTCTTCGGCCGCAACCTCGACACCGGCGCGAAGGTATTCGCCGGCGATCGCCGCACGCCTGAAGGCAACTACCTGATTATCAGCAAGTATCCGAGCCGGCGCTGGCGATGGTTCCTTAGGCTGAATTACCCCAACATGATCGACCTGACGCGCTATGAAGAACTGCGCGCGGCGCATGAGATCCCGGTCGTCGCAGGGCATGAAGCGAACGCCGGCGGCTCGATCGGCATCCATGGCACCGACGTACCGATGCTGAACGACGGCAATATCAACTGGACCACGGGATGCGTCTCGGTGGATAACGGCGCGGTCGACGAGCTCGAGGCGCTGCTCCCGGTCGAAACCCTGGTGGTGATCAAGCCCTGACCATCCAGCCGCGGCGATAACCCTGAGAGCCGGCGATTCCGAGTTGGTCCTGACGATAGCTTGCAGAGCTATGCACAGAATCTTCAACAGGCGAGCTACAGGCGGCGACTAGATTGGTTTCAGCCAAGCTCGCGAAATATCCCGTTTGAATTGAAAATAGTGGTCCTCAACGTCTGTCAACGACGCGGGGATTCTGCGCCGCACGTGTCGCGAGCACGATCCGGCGCAACTTTATCAAGTCGCCGTCTCTTTTGCCCTTCCATTGACAACGCCGAAATCTGGCGGCAACTCATCTTCGGGCTTCGACTCTTGTTGAAACTCTATCAATCCAAAGGTATTCGGCGCGGGTCTAGTGAAAACCTGATTTTTACGCGCATACGCCCCAATGCTTCCGCTTAGTGACGCTTTGGAATCATGATTCACAGCTTTTCCTAGCGCCTTGAGAATGTCGTTGATGTGAAGCGGTTTCCCTGCCTTCAAAATTGCGTCGCGGGCCTTCGCGACAGCGCTGTCGGCTCGCAGCGCCGTGCTCGCGGCTTCCGAAAGGGTCTCTCTAGGAAGGAGTTTAAGCGTTTCCTCCAGCCCACTGACGTACGCAACGGCTTCCCGCACCCTCGTCTCAAGTTCCCGGATTTCGGCTTGCCATTGTTGAATCTCGCTCTGTTTTCTCTCAATCTTTCTCTTTAACTCTTTCCGAAGGTCCATGCTGAATTCCTCTGGTAGGGAAAGTAGCAGGTGGCCGCTAGGAAAAAAAGGGGCGGGCGAGAATAACGATAGCATCCGAAGTGAATCCCTGCTAAGGTCTCTGAATCTTTCAAAGGAGTCTGGCAGAGATGGGTACCGTAAATTACGGTGATTTTGCCAAGGCCTTGGACAACGTAAGGCAGCAAGCCCCAAACGGCCAAGAGTACTGGATGGGCCGGACTCTGCAAGGCGTGCTGAATTACGCTAGATGGGAAAACTTTGAGGCGCTGATCGAGAAGGCCAAAGCTGCATGTGCTAATTCGGGAGTTGACCCGAATGGTCAATTTCGCCGCACAACGAAATTGATCACACACGGCAAGGGAGCGCAGCGAGAGATTGGCGACTGGTTTCTTAGCAGATACGCCTGCTATCTGATCGCGATGAACGGCGACCCGCAGGTAGAGCAAGTCGCGTATGCCCAGCAGTACTTTGCCGTCGAAACCCGGCTCCGCGAACAGGAAGTTCAACAGATTGCCGAGTATGATCGCGTGGCCCATAGGAGACGCGTAACGGCCACCGTTAAAGCCCTGAGCAGCGCTGCCAAGCGGTCCGGTGTTCAAAGATATGGCCTTTTCTACGATGCAGGATACAGGGGACTATATGGCGGCCTAGGGCTTTCCGCCATCAAAGCCAAAAAGGGGATCGGTCCAAAAGAGGAATTACTGGACCGGGCTGGGCGAGTTGAGCTGGCCGCTATCGAGCTCAAGAATGCGACAACCGAAGAACAATTGATCCGCTTAAAGATACAGGGCGAACAACCCGCTATGGACGCTCATCATCGCGTGGGAACCGAAATTCGCGCGGCAATGCGAAGAATTGGTGCGACGATGCCCGAAGAACTTCAACCAGAAGAATCGATAAAAAGACTGGGAGCGGGTCGAAAACAGAAAAAACTCTCGCATCGTAGCGAGTGATAAGACGGGCCGACCTGTCACGGCCTTCGCCACTCTACACGGACCTTCTGTCTACAGTTGACTTGGATTATCTTTGGCGGCGGTTTTTTAGCCTAGTAGAGGAAGAGGGAGCTCCCCTTCCTCAAGGCGGGTAGGCCGATCAAGCCGGTGGCGCGGACGGTGCCGGCACGGCGCGCCGGCGCATCGTCCATGCGTAGATCGGCACGCCCGAGAGCGCGATCAGAAGTCCGGGCCAGGTATAGCTGGGCTTGACGATCAGCAGATCA
>JBGPMT010000009.1:0-22136 GCA_041487135.1 Binataceae bacterium (SeqCode)
CGCTTGCCGAGCACGATGACTTCCTCAAGGGTACGGCCACCGAGAAAAGAATGACTACCGTGGCGCGACGTGAAACGCATGCCAGCCTCGGAGATGCCGGCGCAAACGATGTCGGGATGCGGTTTTTGCAACGGCTTCGGATCGGATCGGCAATCCTCCAATTGAAAATACTTCCCCCGGTGGGTGACGCTCTCCTCGGTCCAGAGCCGCCTGACCAATTCGATCCACTCCGCCGCATAGTCGTACCGATGCGAGTCGTAGTTGGCAGGCAATAGGCCCATCTGCGCGGTTTCGTCCAGATAGGCGCCGGTGACGATGTTTATTCCGGCCCGGCCATCGCTGATGTCGTCGATGGTCGCCACCATCTTTGCGGCCACCGCCGGCGGGATCAGCAGGGGCTGCACGGAGGCGTAGATCTTGACGGTTCGGGTGACGGCCGCCAATGCCGCCATCAGCGTCAAGGACTCCAGCGAATAGTCCCAGAAGCGGGTCTCTCCGCCGTAGCCTCGCCATTTCGACATGCTGAAGACGAAATCAAAACCGATCTGTTCCGCGAGCTGGCAAATCCGGCGATTGAGATCGAACGTGGGCATGTACTGGGGCGCGGTACGGGACACGATCCAGCCGTTGTTCGCGATGGGGATGAAAACGCCTAATTCCAAACGCTTGGTCATTTCTCTATCGCAGCTGACCTCGCCTTCGTTGCCGAGCTTGAGACCTCACACGCCACTCGTCTCAGCGAAGTCCGAGCCCTCTATCTCACGGCCTTGGAAAGGCGCCGTTCAAGACCCGGCGAGCGCCCGACTTGGCGTTCACCTTATGATTTCGTTTTCTCTTGCCGGCGTCTCGTCTACGCGTATCCCTCAGTCCGGCGATCGAAAAGCGGGTGATGTGTTCAATCAAACGATCGATAAAATCCGCGGTCATGACATCATCGGGATAAAGCCGCGCCAGTATCAGCCGCGTATATGGATACAACAGGCACTGTCCGGCCACACTGTTGCTGCACATCCTGAGCTGCTCGTCACTTATGCCGTGGCCAACGAATTCTCTTACGGTTTCGGTCAGTTGTTGCGCGTAATGGCGAACATCGCTCTCCACGATCCGCTCAAAAAAACTGGTGGGCTCGGCCAGCTCTCGGCAAATGAGCTTGCCGTACCACGCCAGATTCTGGTCGAAAAACCGCATCAGGTAGGTTCGCACCAGCGCGCGCAGCCGAAATTCGGGGCTTGCGCCTTTCGGCTCAGGGTCGAATGGGTAGGTCTCCGCCACGCGCTTGCTCGCGTATCGGATCACCTCTCCGTAAAGCGTCTCTTTGTCGCGGAAATGGTAGTTGATTGCGGCGACGTTGGCTCCGGCACGCTCGCAGATTTCGCGCACCGTAGCGGCGCGGAAGCCATACTCGGCGAATACTTCGCCCGCGGCCTGCAACAGTCGCTGGCTGGTGTCTTCAGTGGCTTGTTTTTCCATCATAAAAATTGTGGTTCAGACAGCTGTTTAGAACGTACCCTTGAAACACGCGCTTGACTTCCTTGTCAAGCCGCCACTAGTGTCGGCAAAGGGGGAGGCGCTGGTTTTGGGGCACTGGCCGAGGGCAGTGGGCTAGGCGGGTCAGGAACAAACTTCGGCCGGTCATACAATAAAATTAAGCTGCGCGGCGGCTCTACTTGCCGGGCGTCCGTTGCGCCGAAGGCTTGGTAAGACGGGAAAGCGATGGCAGAAATCCTCGGGCTCACAGTATCGGATTTCCCTTTCCTGCGCATGAAGCCGCGCTATATGCCGTGGGTTGTGCAAGCCAATCTTGGAGCGGGATGGGCGACGCGGCCGCATCTTCGCGATCCGCGGAACTGGCCCGAGCCGATGCGGCGGGACTGGGGCAGCGACTCGGACCAGGGATTCACGGCGGGCAAGATCGCCCAACAGCACGAAATCGGGCAATTCAGGCTGCTACGCAAAGAACTCGACCGCTTCGCGCCCGATCTGATTCTGGTCCTCTACCGCGACAGCGGCGAAACCTTCGCAAGCGCTGAGCGGCCCCGGTTCTGGATCTCCGCTCACGAACAGGTTCGTGCGCAGCTCTACTGCTTGTGGGGCTTCTTCCGGGGCAACTATTTTGAAGAAGATCCCGATCGGGTCGATGTCTTGACGGGTCATCGGCCCGCCGCGTTGCATCTGGCCCGGGATTTGGAGCAGGCGGATATCAAATCCCGCGTCGTGGATGAGCCGCTCCACTCCAATGGCCTGGGGCATAACGCGCTCGCGACGGCGGTGCATCTCGATTTCGATCAGCGAAAATTCGCGACCCCAATCGTTCCAATCGGAATCGATCCGTTCCGGTTTGATCGGCAGCGCAACAACGAAGGCCTCTCACCCTGGGACAAGGGCAATCCCAATCCGCCCCTGACTCCGGCGGAGGCGTTTCGGCTCGGGCGACAGATTGCCGTGAGCATGCGGCGCAGCCCGTGGCGCGTCGCTCTGGTAGCCGGAGTCGACTGGTCTCATGCCAACGATTCGGCCTGGGAGCTGGAACGGGTGCATCCGGATGTCGAGGCTGATCGCGCGCGGTTCGAGCAATGGCGCCGCGGCAAATTCGATAACTGGGGTGAAAGCTGGACCTTCGACGAAATGGAGCAGCATGCGCAGTGGGAAATGCTGGTGACGATAGTGCTGGCCGGCGCGATGACCGAGATTCAGGCTTCGGTCCGGCATGCAGACTTCTGTCCCACCTGGGTATGCAACGATAATTTTGTGACCACGATTTTCGAGGTGCGCTAGAGCGATGGCGGCGAACGAAAGCGGTTACGCGCGGCTCGATGGAAAAGTTGCGATCGTGTTTGGCGTCAGTCCGAATATCGGGGGCACCTGCGCTCATTTTCTGGCCCGCCAGGGAGCGCGCCTCGCGTTGTGCGATATACGGCAGGCCGCGGCCGAAGAAGCCCGGGAATTTTTGAGCGGGCGTGATTATGAGGCGATCTCCCTGGTCGGAGATTCCTCGATCGAGCGCGAAGTCGCCGACCTCGTAGCTCAAGCGGTCAGTCACTACGGCAAGATCGATATCATGCTCAACCTGGTCGGCAATCAGTATCGGGATGAGGTCCTGGACTTCAATCTCCACGACTGGGAACGGCAGCTTAAGGGCTACCTGACAGGCGGGATGCTGACCACCAAGCACGTGGCGCGGTCGATGCAGGAACACGGGGTCGAGGGCTCGCTTATCCACATCATTTCGGACGCCGGCCACCAGGGAGAGGCGGGCAACTCGGGTTACAGCGCAGCCAAGGGCGGATTGCTCAACTACGCACGTGCGGCGGCGATGGAACTCGCGCGCTACCGAATCCGCGTCAACACGATAAGCCCGACCTTCAACGAACATCTGCTGTGGACCTATCCGATCGAGTGGCTGAACCCGCGGATTCACGGACCTTATAATCTTTCCGCCGACGATTTTCTCCAGGGGATACCGCTGGGACGTTTCTGTACCGCCAGCGATATCGCCAATGTGGTGGTGTTCCTCGCCTCCGACGCCTCCTCCTTCCTGACCGGCGTCGATATGCCGCTCGACGGCGGTGCTCGCGCCAAGTATTGGCCATGGTCGCCGGGCAAGTGGAGCGGGATAACCACCGAACAGCACATCGCGCGCATGAAACAGCGCAGATACGGCGTACCTGTGGACGAACTGAAAGACCGGGAGCTGCCGGGTGGGAAACGCAAGGATTAAGATTTCAACTGCTTGCGCTGGGAAGTCGGACCGAGATTTCAAACGGGAGAAATCGTGGTGAACACACTAGATGATCGGGCCGGGGAAGCTGTCCGCAGCTACGATGATGCCGCGCCGGTGATGGGCTTTCGCGAGTACTGGTATCCGGCATGCCTGGCGCGGGAAGTCGGCGCGAAGCCGCTCGCCATGACCATCATGGGCGAGCCGATTGCTTTCATGCGGCGCGCCGGCAAGATCTACGCGCTGGCCGACGAATGCCCGCATCGTGGGACCCGGCTTTCGCTCGGCAGCTGCCAGTTCCCCGGCACCAACACCATCACCTGCGTCTATCACGGCTGGACCTTCGACGTGCCGAGCGGGAGATGCGTGGGCGCGCTCACGGCCGGGCCAGGCAGCGCCGTGGCTAACAAAGTCGCGGTTCGCACCTATCCGGTTACCGAGTGCCAGGGGATTCTCTGGATCTGGATGGGCAAGCAAGCGCCGGTCGCGCCCGAAGCGGATATCCCGGAGCTGCTGCGCCAGGCGACCGTAATCAAGGTCGTGCGGCGCTTCACTTACGGCAACTGGCGATGGCACGTCGAAAACCCAGGGCTCGGCCATGCTCTGATGTTGCATCGCAGTTCGATGTATATGCGGGTGCGCAATTACCCGGGTATCGCAAAGGGAATCGAAGCGCGGCTCGAGGAGGCCGACTGCGGCCCGTGGCTCTGCGAGTATTGCAACGAAATTCAGATGTCGGCCGAGTATCCGGGTCTGGGAACCTGGCCGCCGGCCGGATCGGCCTGGGGCCTGGTGCGGGAGGAGATGTCGCCGCAGTTCGGCATCGCTGCCAAGGTCTCGATGCGCTTGCCCGCGATCACGCGGGTGACGCATTTTCCACTCAACGGCGCGCTCTACTACGAATGGTTCGTCCAGATCGACGCAGATCACTATAACTATTTCCAAGTCTGCTGCGGGTTCCCGAAAACCGCCCTCGAGCGCGCCTCCTTTCTGTTGCGCTATTACACTTGGGGACGCCCCGCCGGGATGATTCGTTTCAATCGGCAGGATATCTCGATGGTGGGCAACTCCGAGGACTTCGCCAAGCGCCATCAGGGCCGATGGAACGGTCCCGCGCGGCTTTTCGAGCCCGATCGCTTCCAGATCGCGTGGCGCGATTACGCTCTGCGCTACGCCCGCGATCTCGAAAATGGCAAGTCTGCTCAGGAGCCGCGCCGTCAGGGCGGAACCGCGAACGACCGTTCGCAAGCGGCCGGCTCATAGCGAAGCGCGCTGAGCCGATCGAGGATTGGACCATATGACGCCCGCCGACAAGTTTATCGCGATCCGAGGGCTGCGGCTGCATTATCTCGAGTTCGGGAGCACGCCGGCCCCGGTCGTCGTCTGTATCCACGGACTCACCAACAACGCGCACGACTTCGACGCACTGGCCCGGCATCTGGCGCCGCGCTATCGAGTTATCGCGCTCGACGTCAGGGGGCGCGGCGAGAGCCAATGGGGACCGGCGCAGGACTATAACATCCCGACCTATGTCGAAGATCTGGCCGCGTTGATCGACGCGCTCTCAATCCAGCGGGTGAGTCTGATCGGCAACTCGATGGGGGGGAGGATTTCGATCCTCTACGCGGCGAACCATCCGGAGCGAGTGGACCGGGTGGTGCTGAACGATATCGCGCCGAGCCTCGACCCCGCGATTACGGCGCGCATCAACCGTACCGTTGCTGAAACGCCGAGCGAGTTTGAAAATCTCGACGAGGTGGTTCGCTACTATCGAAATAATCCCTCGATGACGGGGCTTGCGGGCTATACGGGCGCGATCCTGGCCGAGGCCGCACGGTGGAGTGTCAAGCCGACACCCGCGGGGCGGCTCACATGGAAAACCGACCCGGCTCTGAGGGGGACCGCCCCCGGCCAGACGCCGATTCGTCAGCTCGACCTGTGGCCGCAATTCGAGGGACTAACGGTGCCGGTCCTGATCGTGCGCGGCGGCGACAGCGAGGTGCTCCCGCTCGCGACGGCCCAGCGGATGTGCAGCGTGGCGAGAAACGCGCAGCTCGTCGAAGTCCCCGGCGTCGGTCACCTCCCCTCCCTGGTCGAACCGGAAGTGCTGGCCGCGCTGCACGAATTCCTCCCGTCTTGAACCTCGCCGCGATGCGAACGGTAAGCCGGTTGGCGCTTACACGCCGCAGCGATTACGATCGAAGCCCCAGCGGGCCAACCCCACGATGACTTCGGCTTGAAGTAACTGAATCGGAGAGCGTATTCGAGGCATCAGGGCAGCGTCGCCAACCGATGGAGAAGCCGATGTTTGACGCGGACGGCCATATCTTCGAGAGCCAGACCAAGATGTTCGAGTTCCTTGAAGATCCGTTCCGCGGCAAGACCAACCTGCTGCGCTCGGCTTTCTTCCCGGCTTTCGAGGCTTACGGCAATACGCAAGCCTTCAAATGCATGGCGACGATGCGGTGATTGTCTACGAGAATTTCAATGCGCTCCGGGCGCGTGCCGCCCGGAGTCTGGATCCGTCGAACCCCAGCCAGATGCCTCCGCCGAGAACCAAATATTTCGTCAGCAACATGACTATAACCGATGAATCCGAGAGCCTGCTGCAAGTACGCTCCAGCGTGCTGCTCTACGTTCTGAAGGACTCCCGCCTGGAGGCTCATCCCATTTCCTGCGAGTACCGGCTGCGTTCGACGGGCGATGGCTGGCGGATAGCCTTCAAAAAAGTTTACCTGATTTCCAACAATCAGCCGCTGAGTCAATTGCCCTTGATCTGAGCGAAGGGTCTATCGGACCCCACTTTGGGAGAAGCGTCGATGGCCGAAGAGTTCTTGGACAGATGGATTAACGCCGGCGGCATCAAGACCCATTATCTGACGAATGGGAACGGCGCGGCCATAATCCTGCTCCACGGCGGCGCCCTGGGCGTGTCAGCCAGGGAAAACTGGCATAAGAATCTGGATGCACTGGCCAACGGCGGATTCAGTGTCTACGCACCCGAGATCATCGGCTCGGGAGAAACGGACAAGCCGGCTGGTTGTCATACGATTGCTGCGAAGATTCGGCACATCGAGGATTTCATCGATGCGCTCTGTCTTTCCAAGGTCTTCCTGGTCGGCAATGCGCTGGGAGCGAGTTTGGCCCTTGCGATCGCTCATCATCTGCCAAATCGCGTCGAGGCGCTGGTTGTCATGGGCGGTCCGGGCGCGCCGCATGGCCGCGCATCGACCAGCCTGAATCGGCTCACCGCCATTGCCGATGCATACACCCGCGAGGGAATTCGGGAATCGTTGAGAACCCTGTGCTCCGACCCGTCACTGATTACAGACGAAATTGTCGAGCGGCGCTTCCGCCTGGCGCAGCTGTCGGGCGCCCGCGAAGCATTTTCGGCGTTTATCTCGAGCCCTGAAGGAGGCCCTTCCATGTGGGACCGGGTGCAGAGCTTCCTGCCGCAAATAAAGCAGCCCGTGCTGGTGCTGTGGGGCAAGGAGGACCAGATACTGCCCTTGGAACTTTCGCGAAAACTCCTGTCGCTATTGCCGAACGCGAGGCTTGAAATTGTGGACAACTGCGGCCACTGGGTTCAAATAGAGCGTCCCGAGATCTTTAATAGGCTGATCCTGGAGTTTTTCGGGTCGTCAGGGGGGCGAGACACCGCTTGATGAGCGCCCAAATTCATCGCGCCAGCGCTAGAACAGAATCGAGATTACCCTGGGCAAGTTGATATAGTCGAGTATCACTGTCCTGGATGAAATGCGCCACTGGTCGTTCACCCTGCGCAGATCGTCGCGCCGCCGGCCCGCAAAAACCGTAGACGCATTATCTCTAAACTGCACCACCAATATATTTGCGGAAACCTGATACCGGCCGTCGTTACGATTCTCATTCTCGATCTGGACGTTGCCGATGAGGCGGCGGGTAAAGGACGGGGGTTCCTCGACGTGAGCGAATCCCGTATCAAGGCGTTTTACGCGCAAGACCAGGAAGTGCTTGTCATCGCGGGCATGGTAGATGACTTTCCGCTCGGCCGGAGGATTCTCGACCGCGCCACTCCCCATATTCAGCCGGCTGCCGACAGAGTAGTTGCTGTCCTCCGTAAAGAGCTCCAGCCACTCATAAAAACGCCGTGAATCGAGAAGTTCCGCTTCCCAGTAGTAGAACTGCTCGACCTCATGCTGCAGATCGTTGTGAACCATCGTCCTGATCAAGCCTCATTGGCAAGAGTGAATCGATGTCACGCTTTCAGCGTTGACGCTTCTATGAGCTCAGCCCAGTAGGTATAGAAATTACGCTGCCCGTATTCGGACAGGTAGGGCACAAACTTGCCCGGGTAACCCTCCATGTTGAGATCGTCGTGCCGGCGCAGCCCCATCTGATAGTTAAGAGGATAGCGCTTGGCGATCGCGCCCAGCGCCGGCTCGGTCAGACGCTCGAAATGGTCCGCATCGTCCTGGCCGAGAAAGCCATAGGCGGACTGGCCGCGCATGAATCCAAGTTGCGCGAGCTCTTTGACCAGCGGCGGGGCGGCACTGTCGACCGCGCACCATTCCCAAGCTTCGCTCACCTGCGGCCCGCGCGGCACCCAAAGATGCAATCCGAGCGGTTGCAGAGCACTGGCATTGAAGATCGAGAAATTGGGGAAGACGTTGCCGAATCCCAGGGAGTAGATGCGCGCCCGTTTTTCCGTTAGACGCGCCGCCAGGCGGGCGCGGCATTCCTTGACGTAATCCACCACCTCCGGACCGGCGGCCTTCGCGAACATCAGGTCCTCTTCGTAGGCTTCGTCCTTGAGGCGCATCACCAGTATCGAGTGGCCGCGGGCAAAGCTGATGGTATAGGTGTCGCGCAGGGTCCAGTCCGGGTTATTGCCGGGAAGCGGCAACCCCACTCTCGGCCAACTGCCATGCCCGACCGGGATGTGGTACGAATCGCCGCTGAAATTGTCAGCGTGCAGCTTCCAATTGCAATTGATGGTGTAGCGCTGCGGTCCCATGACCACCTCGAAACCGCCGAGCGGCCGCTCGATCAGAATGTCGAGATACCATCGCAACTCGCCAAGGTAGTCATCCAGAGCGGGAGCACCCGCATCCCAACAGCCGAAGATGAATCCGCCGTAGTTGGCCAGCTTCGGAACTTCCACGAGACCCCACTTCTCCCGCTCCAATTCGCCGTCATAGGCTTCTTTGAAGAAGGGAACCCCTGTCAGTTCGCCCTGGCTGTTGTAGGTCCAGCCGTGATACCTGCAACTGAAGGCATTGGCGTTGCCGCTATCGGTGCGGCATAGCTTGACCCCGCGGTGGCGGCACGAGTTCAGGTAAGCGCCAACGCGTGACTTGGTGTCGCGCCAGAGAAGCACCGGATCCTGACCCATATAGGTAGTCATAAAATCGCCCGGCTTCGGGACTTGAGACTCATGTCCGAGGAACAGCCAGGAGCGGGGAAAAACGTTCTCGAGTTCGGATCGATAAACATCCTCGTCGACGAAGATCCGCCGGCTGATAAGCCCGCGGGCGAGATCTACGCAACCGTCAGGACCGTTGTTGGCTCCCATAGTTTCTCTCCTTCTCTTTTCCGCCCGCCGAACCTTCACTCATCTCGGACGCCGTCCGGATTCCTCATAGATAGAGGCCGCCGGATCTGCGGGGATCAAAAGGCACTCAGCCCCACCGGCACGCATCATTAACCATCCTATAGAGGCGTTATAGGAGTGCTGGAGAGATATGGCAAGGCGTCTCCTTTGCAAAATAATGGCAGCCGAGCAACGGCAGCTCCAACATCGAAAACTGCTCAATCAGGACAGCTCACGCCGTCGACCATACAGTCGCCGTCGGGGCTGTAGATGAAGCTGCTGTTCAGTCCATGGCAGGTGGATAAACCATTGCCAGAGACATCGCGCGATCGCGCTCAGCCGTCGGACGCTCGAGCTCGAACCGGGCTTCGCGCTCGCCTCACTGAATCTCGGGCGCGCTTATATCCAGAAGAAGATGTACCGTCAGCAGCCTCCGGACCGTTTGCCACAGTATTAGCTGGCATTGCTCCTCGTTTGACAAAATCGAAGCCAGGCAGCTAGCTGATCGCAGGTAACGGACAGGAGCTGGAACAACATGGCGAACTACGGGCCGGCGGGAAGCTTCAGACCTCGCGTCGATGATCGCAAACTATGGGACGTGGTGATGGCGGTCGCCGGCTATCCGATGGTGTTGGTCGCCAGGCAGATGAAACTTTTTGAACTGCTGGCGGAGAAGCCGCTCACGCTCGACGAGGTCTGCGCCGCCAAACACATCGCACGGCGCCCCGCCCTGGCCGTCCTTGCGATCTGCGCCTCTCTGAGCCTGATCGCTCTGCGCGAGGGGCGCTATTCGCTCACCGAGCTTGCCGAGGATTATCTGCTGCCCTCCAGTCCGACTTACTTTGGATGGTTGTATGACGTATGGACTCCGCTGGTCGGAGTCTTCACTCCCGAAACGCTCCTCCAGGCGGTAATGACCGACCGGCCGCAGGGACCGTTCGCCGATCCGGTCGGCGCCTTCGGTGAATGGTACGCCGAACAGGCCACCAACTTTATTCGTGCGATGCACAGCGTCAGCGTCGGGCCCTCGCTTGAATGGCCGCGGCGCGTTGATCTGTCGCGCAATCGCATGCTGCTCGACGTGGGCGGCGGTTCGGCCGTGCATTCGATCGGGGCCGTGACGGTGTGGCCGAATCTCAAGGCGACAATTCTGGATCAGCCAGCGGTTTGCGAGTTGGCTCGTCACTTCGCGGCGCAGCATGGAGTTGCCGAACGCATCTCGACTCGCGCGGGTAATTTCTTCGAGGATCGCTTTCCGGTGGCCGACGTGCATTTTTACTCGCAGATCTTCCACGATTGGCCGGCCGACAAGTGCCGGCTTCTCGCCCAAAAGAGCTTCGAGAATCTGCCTGCTGGCGGCCGAATTATCGTTCATGAAGTGCTCTTGAATGATGATCTTAGCGGCCCGTTCTCGGCCGCGGCACTGAACGTCACGATGCTGATGGCGGCGGCGCCTGGAGCCGAGCAGCTGAGCGGCCGCCAAATCCGCGAGCTGCTCGAAGGGGCCGGATTCGGCCGTATCGAGGTTATTCCGTCGTTCGGTTACTGGAGTATCGTTACCGGGGTGAAGCCGTAAGACGCTGCGGGCGAACATTCAGCGAATTTCGGCGCATGAAGTCGAGCAAGTAACGATTCCTCCCCTCCGGCCAGCGACCGTGATGGCGCAGGCCGAGAAAATACCCGAGCGGGTTGCGCAGGATGCTGAGCCCGGCGCCGGGATTCGCCCCGCACGAAGCCGCGCAGGTGCTGACGCGCCGGCCCGATGCGTCGATGATCACGTCACGCACCCTGACGCCGGCGGCGCGCAGGTCGGCCGCCAGTTTCTCGCCGTTGGGACAGATGCCGGCCACATCGCAGGCGTTGTGCAGATGCATCGTCGGAACGCGAGGATTGAAGATCGGAATCTCCGCGATGCTCCCCGGGGCCGCCGCGACCGGTTTCTGCGGGCATGCATCATCGAACGCGCCGAATGGGTCCGGCGCCGAGTAGACCCCGACCGCCGCGACGTTGGGCCGATTGAGCGCGTAGAGCAACGCCATCGCCGCGCCGTTCGACCATCCGGTCACGTAAATGCGATCGGCGTCGACTTCGCCGGCCGCGACCTGCTGCGCGATGAAGTGATCGATCGTCGCGGCGTCAACGTTTTCCGGATAAACAGTATCGCCAACCTTGACGTCGCCCGACGGGTTGAGCTGGCGATACCAATTGTCCCATCCGGTGCCATTGCGATCGGGCGCCGGGTACTGATGGACGGTGTTGCGTCCCTGGGGCGCAAGCACGATAAATCCGGGCCGATTCGGATCGCCGCTCAGCGCGTGGCTTTCCTGAAAGTCCAGGATGTTGGTCCGCGTGATGGTTTTCGCCTGGAACAGTGAAGGATGGAGATAGACCAGCAGGGGAAGCTTGATGTGCGCGCCGGCCGATCTCGATTTGTAGAGGCAGGCGTAGCGGTCGGTGCCGTTCCCATCCTTCCACGGCCCAAGCAACTCGCCGATTCCGCAGTCCGGCTTGACCGCTCCAATCAGCCTGGCCGGAGGGTCTCCGAACCGGCCGCAGGCTTGAACGTCGCCGGCCGCAGCGCTGGCGCGGGCACCGGCGACGACGATTATCAGCGCGCAGAGCAGCCTTCTGAAATTCGGCAGGCGAGCGATGAGGGTATCCAACGGCGCTTGAGCGACCAATCACTTTCGCGAGGCGACTAGATAGGGGACTCGCGGGCGCATCCGCCGATCATTGCGGGTCGGCATCGATCAGTACGAAGGCCATCACCGCGGGGCGCTCGCTGCGGTTCGCCCACGCGTGATAGGTGCCGCGCTGGATCATGACGTCGCCCGCGCGCATCAGGGTCTCCCCCTCATCGAGCACCGCCCAAATCTCGCCTTCGAGACAAATCGCGTAATCGACCGTATTGGTGCGATGGAACCCGGGATGGCGCGCGCTCCGCTCCGGCGTGATCTCCATACCGCGCCTCGCCATATCCTGAGCGCTTTGATGCCGCTCCTTATCCGGAAGAAATTCGACGATTCGGAAGACGCTGCCGCCGCGATGCTGCGGAGGGGTCTTATCGATCACGCCGTCCGGAACGGGATTTTCGTTGCCGCGGTTCGACGCGGGGGCCCGGTCGGTCAGCCACAGGCCGACGCGCAGCGGAGCGTCAGGGGCGGGATGCCCGGGCAGGTATTCGTCCGCGATGATTATCGAGCGGCCCTCTGGATTATGACCGGTGACGATGCGTCGCACTTGTCTGGCCATGATTTTCCTCACTCTCCAGTTTGATTTCGGCAATTCGCAGTCGGCGCATGAGTTGGCCTATCTTACACGAGCCGGGCCGGACTACCCGAGGAGGTTTCAAGCCGATGCGTTATGAACTCTATTATTGGCCGACGATCCAGGGGCGCGGCGAGTTCGTGCGCCTCGCGCTCGAAGAGGCGGGCGCCGACTACGTTGACGTCGCGCGGACAAAGCGCGGGATGGCGGCAATGATGCGAATGCTCGAAGGCCGGGGAGTCGCGCATCCGCCCTTTGCGCCGCCTTTCCTCAAGGCTGGCAGGCTGCTCATTAGTCAAACCGCGAACATCCTCCTGTTTCTCGGGCCGCGCCACGCGCTCGCGCCGGCGGCCGAAGGCGGCCGGCTGTGGACCCATCAACTGCAATTGACGATCGCCGACCTGCTGGAGGAAGTCCACGGCACTCACCATCCGATCGCCGGCGGCCTCTACTATGAACAGCAGAAGGGGGAAGCGCGCCGCCGCGCCGCGGACTTCCTCAAGAACCGCCTGCCGAAATTTCTCGGCTACTTCGAGCGCGTTCTCGCAGGCAATCCGAAAGCCGGCCGGTACCTGGCCGGGGCGCGCTTGACTTATGCCGACCTGTCGCTGTTTCAGATCGTGGCCGGCCTCAACTATGCGTTTCCGCGCGCGATGGCGAGCCTGGCCGGGCGCTATCCCCGGGTGATCGCCCTGCACGAGCGGGTCGCGCAGCGCCCGCGGATCGCGGCCTACCTCGCTTCAGAGCGCCGGATCGCTTTCAACCAGCAGGGCATCTTTCGCCATTACGCTGAACTCGATCGATAGGATTTGTCGCGCCGGGCTTCGGGTTCACGGCAGTATCGCGAAGGCGCGGGCCGGGAAGCCGAGACCGTGCTTCGGCTTCGGCCAGCTCACCACGATCAGCGCGCCAGTGGCGGGGAGGCGGTCGAGGTTGGCCAGCGCCTCGATCTGCCAATGGCCGTGCGTGAGCAGCCAGGCCTCGGACCTGAGGTCGTCCGTGGCGTCGGTATCCATCGATTCGTGGCCGTTCGCTACGATCCCGCGTTGCTCGTAGAGGAACCTGATCGCTTCCAACGACCAGGCCGGGAAGGGAGCGCGCTTGAAGCGCTCGGGATTGGCCTCCCAGTCCTTGTACATATCGGTGCGGAGCGCAGCGAACGTCCCGGCGGGAACCCGGCCATGCACCCGCTCCCAGGCCTTGATGTCATCCACGGTCAGCGCATGATTCGGGTCGCGCTTGAGCATCGGCGTGAGGTCGAAAACCACCAGCGGCAGGATCATCTGTTTGAGCGGCAGCTCGTCCATCGTGATGCCCTTCGGATCGAAGTGCGCCGGGGGATCGATATGGGTGCCATACTGCCCGACTATCGAGTAGAAGAAGGCGCGGAAATGATCTTTCTCGATGGTGTAGGGTTGGCCGGTCTCGGGATCGGTGGCGCGCGAGAAGGTCGCCGGGCCAAACCCCTTCCATACCGGCGTCAGCGGGCTGAAGGAATGCGTCAGATCGACGAACTGCTTCGAGGCGATAATCCTGTAGGCCTCGGCCAGCGAACCATCCTGCGCCAACGCCGCGGAGGACGCCGCGCCCGCCAGCGCGGCGTTCATCAGAATAAGTAGACCGAAAAACAACCGGGGCTTCCGGTTCATCTGAGACCTCCCTGACTGCGTTCCCCAGCGCGGCATTAGGGGGCGAGACCGAAACCGACGCTAACACAGATCGATGCGAGGGTTCCCCGGAAGACCGGCCGGCGGTTCGTCCTGCTCGCCCGACGATATCTCATCGTTGACTACTCAATGGATGAAGAATGCTTGGTAATCTGCTATTGGCTTGGGTAAGGGATTACCATGGCAGCGCTCTTCAAGAAGATTCTTTGTCCGGTGGACTTTGACCGCGTCTCGATTCCGGCGCTCGAGATGGCTCAAAAGCTCGCCCTCCAGAATGGCGCTACGGTCTATCTGCTGTACGTCGTTCCCGGCTCGTCGCTTCCCACCGATCTCGAGCAGGTCGCCAGGGACAACCTGCGCGGAATCGCGCAAAAATGGCTGGCGGACAAGGTTGCGCATGAGATTGTCGTGAGCTCGGGCAAGCCCGCCGCGGGTATCGTGAACGCGCAACAGACGCTCAACGTTGACTTGATCGTGATGGCGACACACGGGCGGACCGGCGCCGACCATAGCCGGCTCGGCAGCGTTGCGGAGCAGGTAATACGGCTGGCATCGTGTCCGGTCGTCACCGCAAGGCCGCGCTAAGGCTTTAGATTATCGGCGTTTCCGGCGGGATTGGGGCCGATTGCCCCGGGTCCGGCCCGGAATCGCCCGCGGGAGGCTATCTGCTAGTACTTAGCCATGTCCGAGCCCCTTCGATGCATCGTCCTCGGCGCGGCCGGCCGTGACTTCCATGATTTCCTGACATTTTTCCGCGACCGACCCGAGTTTCGCGTCGTCGCCTTCACGGCTGCGCAAATCCCGTTTATCGAGCGCCGCGCGTTTCCCCTAGAGCTCGCCGGTCCGCTGTATGACGCGGACATTCCGATTCACCCCGAGGATGAGCTCGGCGCGCTCATCGCGAAGCTCCGTGTCGACCTGGCTTTCCTGGCCTACAGCGATCTCGCGCATGAAGAGGTGATGCACAAGGCCAGCCTTGCGCAGGCGTGCGGGGCGGGGTTCGCGCTGCTCGGGCCGAAGTTGACGCAGCTACAGAGCCGGCTTCCGGTCGTCGCGATCACGGCCGTGCGCACCGGCGCCGGCAAGAGCCCTATCGCACAGGCGGTCGCCCGTGCGCTCGCCGCCCAGGGCCGGCGGGTCGCGATTATGAGACATCCGATGCCGTACGGCGATCTGCTGGAGCAGCGCGCGATGCGATATGCGACCGCCGCCGACCTCGATCGATACGCATGCACGATTGAAGAGCGCGAAGAGTATCAACCATACCTGGACAGCGGCCTGGCGGTTTTCGCGGGAGTCGATTATCGGGCAATTCTCGACCAGGCCGAGCGCGAGGCCGACGTCATACTGTGGGACGGGGGCAATAACGACTATCCGTTCATACGCCCGAACCTTTCTATCGTGGTGCTGGATGCGCTGCGCCCGGGTCACGAGACCGGCTACTACCCCGGGGAGACGAACCTGCGCGCCGCCGACGTGCTGATCCTCAACAAGGTTTCGAGCGCGAAGCCCGAGGCTCGCGCCGTGGTGCGCCGCCACGCCGCCGAATTCAATCCGCGCGCCACGCTTATCGAGGCCGACCTGGTGGTGACGGTCGAGCCCGACGGTGCGCTCGCCGGGAAGCGCGTGATCGTGGTCGAAGACGGTCCCACGCTCACTCACGGCGGCATGGCATACGGCGCCGGTACCGTCGCGGCGCTGGCCGCCGGCGCGCTGATCCTGGATCCGCGCGGCTTCGCGGTCGGCACGATCGCGGAGGCCTACGCGAAGTATCCGCAGATCGCCGACGTGGTGCCCGCGCTCGGCTACTCAGACTCGCAAATCGCCGAGCTCGCGGAGACCTTGAGACGCAGCGGAGCCGATGCGATCCTCGACGCCAGCCCGGCGCGCCTCGATCGCGTGCTGCATGTGGATATCCCGATCGTCAGGGTGCGATACCGATTCGAGCAGAAGTCCGGGCCGTCGATCTTCGCGATCGTCGAGCAGGCGGTTATTTCGCATAGTGCACGAGACCCCGTGTAAGTCTCCCGGTCACACCTCGCAAAGCAGGGTAATCGCGTGCTGCCTCGCGGCGTACCTTGTGCCACAGTTGTCGAGCATGCGCGGAGGGGGAAACAATCTCGCGCGATGGGCGCAGATCGCTCTGTGTCTGGCGCCTTTCGCTCTGCACCCGGCGTTGGCGAGCGCGCAGGACGCTCCCACCTCATCGCCCGAAAGCACAGTTTTACCGCCGAGCACTACCGAGATCCCGCCTGCGGTGATGCCTCAGTTGCAGGGCGCCGCTGCCGCCCCCGTCGTCGCCCCGCCCGACATCTATAATTCCGGCCGGCATCTACAACAATCAGGATCAGACGCCGCCCGCCGAGCTGCGCCACGAGATGCAGCGCTTGCGCGATTTCATGGAAGAGGGAGAAGACACCTCTTCGCTCGGGATGGTCCTGCGTGAAGCGCATCGCGGTGTCGGTGGTAACGGTGAGGTTGCGGGCTTGCTGATCGTCGAGGTGATCCCGGGCACGCCGGCCGCCTATGCGGGGCTGAGGGGGCTGCGTTCGGGGATCAATTCCGCGTTGTCGAGCGCCGCGTTCGCCGCCTCGCTCTTCTTCGCGCCCGCGATGCTTGCCGCGGCGGTCGTCAGCGGCACACGAGTGGGAGAGTCTTACGATCTGATAATCGGCATCGATAGCGAACGGATCACAAACTATCTCGATTTCTCGGAGCGGATGCGCCAGGCGCGCACCGGCGAGTTGGTCTACCTGAGCGTCTCGCGCAACGGCAAGCGAACGCAGGTGCCGATCAGGGTACCGATCGTTAGCCCTGCCATCTTTGGCGCACCGTAATTCCTATCGACTTTCAAACATACTCTGGAAGGATGCGCTCTGGAAGTCGTTCTGATAAGCTATAGCGTGGAAGGGAGAGCAATACTTGCCTGTTTGCTGCTCCCTCAAGTCGTGATAACGGGAGTCCGAAGACCGCCGAACCGACTGGCCGGCGGCTGACTGGTTAGCCGGAAACCTGCGGGGAATGCAGGGTCCAAGATGGGAGGGGAGATTCTCGTGCGTGAATCCAACCCGGTATCGAAGGTGGCAGCTACTTTGGGGCGGTGGGAGGCGCGGCTTGGGAACTCGAAACGTAAGATTCCGGCTGCGATCTTTACAGTTCTGATAGCGCTCGCATTTGCGAGCGCAGCCCTGCCAGACCATCCGCGCGCCGGCGCTCTATGGCATTTCTGGGACCGCGCTGAAGCCGGGCTCGCCACGGCCGTGACGAACAGGGGTCTCACCGGAATCGCGTACGCAACAGTACTGGCACCTCCCCACGACACCTGCGCTTCAGGAACCCTGACCCCGGGCGATCCCAACAACGTGCCAGACCCCGCCCCCGGACTGCTTATCACGAGTTCGTGTTCGGTCGCAGGTGGTGTGGGCGGCGCCGCGAACGCCAAGCATTACTACTTCCGCAACGTCCATATCTTAGACCTCGGCAGCCTGAATTTCGCCGATGCGCAGGTCGATTTCTGGGCCCATTCGATCCTGGTCGAAAATCACGGCAGCCTGATCGCCGGAACGCCGACCGTGCCGATCGGCCATAACGGCCGCGGGCCTAACAGCGACGGCGCCGGTGGTTTCACGAACTCCGGCGTCCTGACGATTCATCTCTATGGCGCTCCCTCCGATCCGGATATCAAATGCAAGTCGGGCGCGACCTGCGGCGCCGACCCCGACATCTGGAATTCGAACGGCAGCGTGAAATTCCCGGCCAAGATTGGAAACAAGCAGCTGATCCTGCCGGGCGGGGTCACTGACTTTTTTTACGGCTACGACTTCATGCCGAACGGTATGCCGCCGCACGATACGGGCTTCTTCGGCAACAAGGTTCTGGCCGTCTCCTACAACGGCACCCTGCAGATGTACGGCATGAAGGGCGCGCTGCCCGCGGCCAGCAATCCTTCGCCGCTCAATTCCGGGATGACCTGGGCGCGACTCGACGCAACCGCGGACCCCGCGGATGGTTCCGGCGGCACGGTTCTTCAGCTCGATCGCACGGTTGACTGGCAGCCCGGCGACCAGATCGTCGTAACGACCACCGACTTCCTGGCCAGTCATTCGGAGCAGCGCATCGTCGCCAGCGTCAGCACGATTACGAATTCGAACATGGTGATGGTTTCAAAGGTGACCCTCAGCAGCGGCGTCAACTGGATTCACAACGGCCAGTTCTACGATCTGAGCACTATCGATCCGACCAATCGGCTCAAGTTGAACATCACGCTCACCGATGGCGTAACCAAGGGCGTCGAGACGCGCGCCGCGGTCGCGCTCCTGAGCCGCAGCATCCGGATCGTTTCCGGCGGCGATACCATCAATACCGGTCTGCCGGCGGCGAGCGCCGCCTCCACCGATCGTTATTACGGCGGCCATACCATGGTTCGTCAGGGCTTCGCGGACTTCGAGATGCAGGGCGTGGAGCTCTATCAACTGGGGCAAGGCGGCAACATCGGGCATTATCCACTCCACTTCCATCTCGCGCGCGTGACCGCTCCGGCCCATAAGCCCGATAATTCGCCGCGCGAAACGTTCGTGAAAGACTGCTCGATCTGGGACTCGATGACGCGCTTCATCACGCTTCACGCTACCCAGGACGTGACCCTGGCGCGAAACGTCGGCTACCTGTCGATCGGGCACGGGTACTATCTCGAGGACGGCTCGGAGATCGACAACAAGCTCTATTCGAATATCGGCATCATGGCGCGGGCCGCGGTGGATAACGCCCAGAATCCACGCAAGGTACCGGGCATCCTGGCCGCCGAAATCTCGCCTGGCGATGCGTTTCCCTTTCGCTCGGATTGGGCACAGCCGACCGTGTTCTGGATCATGAACGGTTGGAACGACTTCCAGGGCAACATGGCGGCGGGCGCCGGCACCTGCGGTGCGTGTTACTGGTACGTACCGGGGCAAAACAGCGGCTTCTCTTCCAAGATGAAATGGGGAGGCTACGCGGCGATCCAGCAGGGACGCGAGTTGACCTCACCGCTGGAGCAGTTCTACCAGAACTACTGCACGTCGGCGATGAACTCATTCATCACGATCGGCGATACCTTCACATGCAACGGAGTCGGCGAACCCCTTGCGCCAGTTCCGCCTACGGCTACACCTACCCCGGAGGCGCATCTGGTTCCGATAGCTAACCCGGTGGCGGCCAAGCGCCTTCCCGGCTATTTTCCCACTGTCTCGGGAGGCGGCGGCCGTTTGGCGACCCGATGTCCGGCGGGGATGGATTGTGATGACACGGTTAAGGTGCCCACCTGCTCCGAGGAGGACAGGCTGTACAAAGGCAGCACCAAGGGCAACTGCATGGTTACCGTCCTCGACCATTACACGACCTCGTTTAACTATACGCAGACCAACTTTGCGGCGATCTGGCTGCGTCCGCAATGGTACTTGGTCGTCAACAGCGCGATCACCGACGTCCTGAACGGGGGCCTGACTTTCGTTACCGGCGGCGGCTTCACGCGCTCGGACGCAATTGGGGGCTATTGGTCGTTGGCGCGAAAGAGCGTCTTCATCGGCACCACGCAGAACAATCCCAACAATCCCTTCGTAGCCAACGATGGTCCCTTCAATCCGCCTTTCGATGGGCCCCATCCGGGACTCAAGTGCGAAACGAACCAGGCCGCCTACCAGTCGCGGCCGGGAAACTATTGCCTCTCCTCCCCGGACGGCATCTCCATACAACTGGATAATTTTGCGGTGAACCAGCGGCTGTTCAGCATCTACGACGGGCCCGCGTACGAGGATTCGAACGCTTACGCCGACATCAAACCAACCTACCTGACCGGGTGCGATCCGAGCATGGGACCGTGCATCTCAAACTGGATGGTCGGTAACGCACCCGGGGTTTTGAGAGATTGGTCCAAGAGCGCGAGCGACGGGCGCTGCTTCCTACCCAATGCCGCTATCGCGTGGAAGCAGCCGAACGGCTTCTACTATGCGCCCGCGTTCCACTCCACCAACTTGCTATTCAAGAATGTACCGATTCGCCATTTTGTCATCGAGCCGAAGCTGCTCACGGGACAGTACAGGACCGACGTGAATGCCACTAATTTCACGTACTGCAGCAGCCCGGGCAATACGCAGTATTTCGGGGACTTCACCGACATCGATCGGCAGACCGAGCTGAACGACGACGATGGATCGCTGACCGGACTGGTTAACACGATATCGGTGAACGAGGATTCCTTCTTCACGGCCCCACTGCAAACCGCCGAGTGCGCCTCCAACCAGGGGATTGGCGCTGTGCCGGACAACACCGAACTGGCGGGACTGGAGCTGACCGATAACCAACTAGAAGCGACCGCCACCGCCACCCCTTCCCCGACGAGTTCGCCATCGCCGACCGCGAGGACCAGCCCGTACGACTATGTCACGACCGTAGTCTATCCATCCTGCGCGCAGGATAAGAGTTGCGGCGACCGCTCGGGAGACCCCAAGGACCCGAACTTCGGCCACGGTGGCGACTGGTCGCGAGCCTGCGCGGGCCCCTACTGTTTCGGCGTGCCGCTCTACCGGATGTATCTGAATCCCGGCGAGAGCCAGCCGACATTTATACGATTAGCCGGACAGAGCACCTATCAGCGCAGCAGTCTGACCCTGAACAACGGCCTCTATTACCTCGAAACCAGGATCAGCAAAAAGCGGCAGGAGACTGATCCGGCGCTCGGGCCCTCGCCCTTCCTTCGGAGCGTCAATACCTTCAAGAAAAACGAGAAGTATCATTTGTTCCTGGTTTACGGAAAATCCACCACCAAGCAGACCTATCAGCTCTACGTCGGCGACGGCTTCAAACCGGAGATGGACTTGTTTGGTAACCGCGTCGACGTCAGCACCGACGTGTACGGAACCAAAGAGTTCAAGCTCGCGGATTCAGATTGGCTGAAGGTCGGGGATTTCAGCGGCGGAGTCCTGACCGTCACGATCGATCTCTCGAAGCACGCGAGCGAATTGAATCCTGCGAATGCCTCGGCAGGGCTCTGCAAGCCAACCAGCTTCTGCGACTTTAAGAACGGTGTTTGCGGATGCAACGCGAGCGCCGACGACTATCCCCTGATCGCGACGGATGCGACCTTTAGGGGCGAGTGCGACGCGGTGTGCAAAACCTGGGCGGTCAAGGACCTCGACTGCCCGCCGGTGGTGAAGAAGAACAGCCAATATCTGAGCGGCGGATGCTTCGGCTTCACTGTGAAGCTGGCAGACGACTTCAAGCATTCGGACGTGCAGCCGCCGCCTCTGCCGACACCGTTGGCCCAGGCGACCTGCTTCCCGAAATCGGTGTTTAACGTGCCGTTCTCATCGCCCACGCCAGCCGCCGTCGCCGGAGATTGCGCCTACTCCACCCTCCCGACCGGCAAGTTCTGCCCCTGAGCGAGACTACCTGACCCCGATGCCCGCGAGCGCGCGGGCATCGGGGTCATTTTCGGCCTCCGCCGCGGCGGAATTGTGAAACCCCCGACCACCGTGCGGGCGCGCCGCGGTGGATTTGCGTTCAAACGCGATCGCTGTCAAAACACACAAAACCGATAAGGAGGGTCTGGGGTGGGCAAGGAAGTATTGCCAGCGCCGCCTGGGGCTCCGGAACGGATGCCAGGCATGGTATCGGGCGTCAGGGCCGGCGGTTTCCTGTTCTTCTCGGCGATTCGCGAGCGCAATCCGCCGGCTCGCATCGCCGTACAGGTGGCGGACGCCAATGCTGCTCCGGGCGGCAAGGCTCATTTCGCTTTGGATGTCATCGCGCTGGCCGCCTGACCGGCCACGATCGGAAGCCCAAGGAGGTCGGAGAGGCAATGGATAAAGTCGGCTACCACAGCAACTGGGTCCTGGCCAACGGCGTGCGCACGCATTATTCGTGGGCCGGCATCGAG
>JBGPMT010000010.1:0-21301 GCA_041487135.1 Binataceae bacterium (SeqCode)
CGACTTGTGCGAAGAGGTCGCGGAGATCGTCATTGGAGACTGAGTAGGCCAGATTGCCTACGTACAATTTGCTGGGCATTTGCCCTCCGAAAGTTGGTGTCGGGGTAGCTCCGAACAGGGAACCCGAGCTCATTCCCGGGTAGAGATGAAAGGAACGTCCGAACGTTTAACGATACGATACTATACCTTTCGGGACGGTAAAGATAGACCCTGCGATTCAATTTCTCAGAATTCGACCTGAACGCCGAATGGCAAGTACCAGCCGCATGTACTTCTGCCTTCGTAGAGAATAGAATCACGTTACTCGCCTTTCGGATTCGCCCTATTCTGAACCGATCACAGGTTGCCCGCCGGGACGATCCGAATCGCTTGAAACAGAGGAGGCTTGTGAATGCCTAAGGTGTACGTTGGCAATCTCGCCAGCTCAGTTACCAGCCATGATCTTCTCGAGCATTTCTCACGCGCAGGAGAGGCTCGGGGCGCGCTGGCGGTTACCGATAAGGTCTCAGGACTCTGTCGCGGATTCGGGTTCGTGGATATGGCGGAACTCGCTGACGTGGCGGTCGCGTTCAGCCTTTTGAACCACAGCGAGCTGAACGGACGCCGAATCACGATCGAGATTGAACCATCGCTGAAAAACGGGAAAGCGCGCAACCGGGCGGTGGCAGGTTAGCAGGTGGCGCACAGGAAGCATCACTTCAGGAAGTTGAATAAGGACTACTAAGACGATGACAGAAGATCAATGGGCTACGCACGATTTCAAGGTGAAGATGCTCGACTGGTCCGCGGCGCGAGGGTCTCGGCTGGCGCATATGTGCCGCCGTTGCGGTCGTGGGTTCTCCCGTTTCACCGTTCTGAGCCACGGGGTATGGGCAATAGACAGTGAGGGCCGCGCGCTCGAAAGCTCGGTGAGTAGCCATTGGTTGTCGGAGGCTTGCCCGCGCGCCACCAACGAAGACGATGACAAAGAACGCAAACGACTGCGTGATCCGGCCGCTCAATAGAATTTCCGCGCTGCACAATCGACAACACCAGCCTGTCAGGGCGCATACTCGTATCCTGTCCCCGGGAGGGGAAATTAGGACGCGCTCGCCTTTATCGTAAACGGCGAGCGGCGCTCGTCAACGGGGGCTAGCCGATACGGCCTAGCACGAGACCCACAATCAGGCCGCACAGCACGTAGGCGGTGAACAGCACGTACATCCAGTCGCGCTCTCGAACGAACAGCAGAAAACAGAACGCGACGCGCGCAAGCGGCACCAGCGTCAGCACCATCAGGCCGATCGTGACGATCGCGTGGGGATCGCCGTGTACCGCCTGGCCGAGCATCGCCAGCCAGGTCTCGCGCGCATAAACCTTGCCGGCCCGGACCGCTTCGTAACGCGCGACGTATGCGCCGGGCGCCTGGCGCGCCATCGCAATCAGCCCGACGATCAAAATGATGGTGGCGGCGACCAGAATCGTCCGCAGGAGAATCGGCGTCCAATGCCGGAGAATCCGCTCTTCGTCCTGCACCACTTCGGGCGGCGCGGTTTCCGATCGCGGGGTTTCAAGCACCTCGGCCATCGGTTCAGATTCCTGACAGCGCCCGCCATCCCATCTCGATCGCGATCAGCAGCAGTATCACGACGAACAAGGCCCGCAGCGCCCGCACGTTGGCATGGGGCAGCACCCGGCTGCCAACCAGCGCGCCGACGATAACTCCCAGAGCCACCGGCGCCGCGATCGAACCGGCGATGGCGCCGCGCGACAGGAACACCAGCGCGCCGGCCCCGGCGGTCACGCCGATCATGAAGTTCGAGGTCGCGCTGGAGACCTTGAGCGGCAGGTGCATGATGTAATCCATCGCGATCACCTTGAGCGCGCCGGAGCCGATCCCCAGCAGGCCCGAGGTAATTCCCGCTAACACCATCAGGGCGGCGCCGCCCGGAAGATTGCGCACCCCGTAGTGAATCGGACGGCCATCGTCGCCGCGCACCTTGCCGTCGAGTTTGAGCCGCGCGCACAGCGCGTCGCTCTCGGTGAGCAGGTCCGCATCCCGTTTCAAGACGGTGAAGTACGCCGATTGCAGCATCACCAGCGCGAACAGCAGTTCCAGAATCCAGGGCGCGATGTGGCCGGCCAGGAAAGCGCCGACGACCGCGCCGGTGACCGTCGCGCACTCGAGCACCATCGCGACGCGCAGGTTGGTCCATCCGTCGCGGACGAAGGCGACCGAGGCGCCGGCGCTGGTCGCGACCACGGAAATCAGGCTCGCGCCGACCGCGGCATACATCGGCACGTGGGCGACGATCACCAGGGCCGGCACGATAAAGACGCCGCCGCCCAACCCCGACAAGGCGCCGACGAAACCGGCGCCGATCGCGAGCGCGAACAATCCGCCCAGGATGGTCAGCACGATCGCAGCTCAGCGCCGCGGGCGCATGGCGGCCAATCCGCGCGAGGCCGCGGACCGCCGCCGGCGGCGGCCGTCATTGAAATTGCGGGCTGGCGAATGCGGGCGAGAATTCCTTCCATCGGCTCAGCACAGCGAATCTAACGGGAATGCGATGCGCAGCACAATCGCAAACCCCGGCCGCGCGAGCGATGGTCAGATGGGCCGCGAGGAGAAGAGCTCGAGGGCGCTGCGCGAGCCGGAACGCAACCCGTGTTCCATCTCTTCGAGCAGCTCGCGCACCGCCCGTAGCGGCTCGGCGGCGCGCCATACGAGCGCGCCGATCACCAGGTAATCGGCGCCCAGGCGCATCGTTTCGGCGGGGCCCGCCCCTTCGCTCCACCAGTTCCATCCGGGCTGCGCGCCGAAACCGGAGGTGACAATCAAAAAGCGCCGGCCGCAGGCGGAGCGCACCGCCGCGGTCTCGGCGGCGGAGGTCAGCACGCCGTCGAGCGCGGCGTCGGCGGCGTACCTGGCGAGCCGGACGGCGCGTCCCTGCGCACCGGCAATGGGCTCATGATGGTTCAGTCCGGCGAGCATCGCCACCGCCAAAATCAACGGCCGCCTAAGCCCCTCGCTACGGCATACGCGATTCACCTCGCTGCGCACCCGCTCCATCGCCTCGCGGCTGCCTGGATGCAGGTCGAACATGCGCGCGCCGAGGCGGCTCGCCTCGATGGCCAGCTTGCACATCGACGACGGGGTGTCGTGGAACTTGAGATCGAGGAAGACTTCGCCGCCGCGCCGGCGGATCTCGCGAATGAAATCGGGACCGCCGTTGCGGTACAGCAGCCGGCCGACCTTGAAGGTCCGCACGACACGCGCAAGCTCGCCGACCAGGCTGAGCGCCTCGCGGGGACCGCCGAGGTCGAGCGACACGATCAGCCGGTCGCGCAACGCACCCGGCCGTGTCAGGCCCGAGAATGGCCAATACTGATTCATCATCGCACCGCGATTCTGGATTGCGAAACATCCACTCGTTTGCGCGCGATGCCCGCCGGTCAAGGGACCGGTCTCGCCGCCGGTATTCCGGCCAGCCTCCCAGTTCGTAATTATGCCGCCAGGACGCGAGGTCAAGTAAAGCGGCCGCCGCGGGCAAATCGATTTTCGCGCTGGCGATGCGGGATTTCGCGGCGGCCCGGCGCGGCGGCGTGTCAGCGGCGGAGCACGTTCGACTCCCTTACCGGCAGGCCGAGCATCGCGCGGCGAATCCAGTCGAGCGCGATTTGCGAGGTCCACAGCTTGACCCAATCGCGCGCGCCGCGCAGTTGATAGATGCGCGCCACGCTGTGGCCCAGGCCCACCAGCGCGATACAGACGGTGCCGACCGGCCGGCCGGAGCTGCCGCCGTCGGGTCCGGCGATGCCCGAAGTCGCGATCGCGAGGTCGGCGCCGGCGCGCGAGCGCGCTCCCGCGGCCATCTCGAGCACGCATTGTTCGCTGACCGCGCCGTGCTCCTCGAGTGTCCGTTCGCTGACGCCGAGCAGGGCCATCTTGGCCGCGTTAGAATAGGCGACCAGATCGGCGATGAAGTAGCGCGAACTGCCCGGCAGGTTGGTCAGGCGATGACCGATAAGGCCGCCGGTGCACGACTCGGCAACCGCGAGAGTGAGCCCCTTCTCGGTCAAGAGCCGCCCGACCACGCCCTCCATGGTCTCGTCGCCCTCGGCATAGATCCACTGGAAAATTTTCGCGCGCACGCGCGCGCTGAGCTCCTCGAGCTTGCGCTCGGCCTGGCCGGGGCGGCCCTCAACCGTGATGCGCAGCGAGATTTGGGGGAACGAGGCGCGGAAAGCGACGCGGCCCTCCTCCGGCGCGATCAGCCCCGCGACCTCCTCATCGAGACCGGACTCGCTGATGCCGAAGGTCTGGAAGACCCGCACGGCGAAAACCGTGTCGGCGCCGCGATTGGCGACCAGCCACGGGATGACGGTCTCTTCCATCATCGGCTTCATCTCGCGCGGCACTCCGGGCAGCACGATCACTTCCGCGCGATGGCCCCCAAGCGCGATCGGGATACGGAAGCCGGGCGCGGTGCCGATCGGATTGGGCACCACCACCGCGCCTTCGGGGAACAGCGCCTGCTTGACGTTGTTCTCGGGCATCACGCGACTCATGGCGGCGAAGAGTTGGCGGATCCGCTCGACCACCGCCTCTTCGCGCCGGAGCCCGACCCCGGCGATCCGCGCGACGGTCTCGGTCGTGAGATCGTCGGCGGTCGGGCCGATTCCGCCGGTCGAGATCACGACCTCGCCCAGCCCGATCGCCGTGCGCCAGGCCCATTCCAGGCGCTCAGGCACGTCGCCCACGGTGAGCACCGCCACGGTATCGATACCGATGTCGGCGAGCTTGCCGGAGAGGTAGTTGGAATTGGTATCGACCACCCGGCCGGTGGTCAGTTCGTCGCCGGTGGAGAGAATAACCGCCCGCTTAATCATACGACTCCCTGGCACAGGCTGCTTCCGCAGTGATTCTTCATATCAGGCGCGAGGCCATTTGTAGCACCAAATTGGCATAGATCGCCGCCGCCAGATCGTCGAACATCACGCCCGCGCCGTCCCGCATCCGGCGGTCGATCAGTCGGGCCGGAAACGGCTTGACGATGTCGAACAGTCGAAAGGCCGCGAAACCGGCCGCGACGTAGGGCCATCCGGGGGAATTGAAGAACATCGTGGCGACCATCCCGCAGATCTCGTCGATCACGATTCGCGGGCTGTCGGCCTCCCCGAAGAGCTTCTCGGCGCGCCCCGCGATGAAGCATCCGGCGGCGAACGTGATGGCCCACAAGGCGAGCGCCGCGGCGGGCGAGCGATGCCATAGCGGAAGAAAAATCAGCCACCAGATCGCGACCCCGACCACCGAGCCGGCCGTACCAGGAATCGCCGGCGTGTAGCCGGAGTAGAAACCGGTAGCCAGAAAGATGATCAGGAAGCGCATGGCCGCGTTTGCGAAAGCGCGACCATAGCATGGCGATGGCGTGCCGATAAGCGATTCCAGCCGGCGGGCGCGATCGGATCGGCAGGCCCGCTACTCGGGCAGGATTGGCATCGCGGCGCCCTCGGCGGTGATCTCGACCGACGCGACGCCATCGACCTGCCGCACCACCTGGTCGGTGAGGCCGTCCCAGGGCGGCACCAGCCCGGGCCCGTTGATCCGCACCGCGCCGTTGGTGCATTCGATTTCGATCTGCGAGGACTTGAGTTGCGGATGGGCATGGATGGCGGCCCGCACCTGCGCGCCGATCGCGGCGTCGCGCAGCCGCTGCCAGTCCTCGGCGGTGACCCGCGAATCGATTTCGCGGGCGGCAGCCACCAGCGCCGCGGCGCAGCCCTCGACCGTCATCGCGGAGCTGTTCAGCACCAGCGCGTAGACGTTCGAATCTTCGATGTCCAGGCCGCATACGGTCTGCACGCGGCTGCGAATTTCGTGGTCGTACTCACGCACGCGCTTCTCCGCGGCGCCGTGGCTCAGCTTCTCATCGGCGGCGACGCGGGCCACACGGTCGTTCAGGCTCGCGATCACGTGGACCCGCAGCCCGCATCCTGATTGAGGCAGGTGATGGGCGCTGCCGCGGCCCACCACGATCAGCCGGTCGTCGGCGAGTTCCTTCAGCAGCTCGGCGCGCACGAAGGCCAGGAAGCGGTCCGTGTCGGTGCGCAGCCGCTCCCAGAAATGCGGCTTGCGTTCGTCCACCACCAGCAGCTGCTCGGGCGTGATCTTGTAGCGGCTCGAGATCTGGACGATGAGCTCCTGACCGGTTAACAGGCGGTAACCAAGCTCGCGTGCGGCGAGCTCCGCTATCTCGATGCCACGGCTGCCGATCTGCTGCGTTATGACTGCAACTGCCATCGCGCGCTCCCCAAAGCGGCTTGACCTCAGAACATCCCTCGCACGGCAATCTTAAGTCGGCGGTGGAAAACTGGCAAACTCTGCCAGTATCACCTCGCCGCCCAAGAGGAAGCGGATGGCAAAGCAGAGACTCAAACTTCTGTCGGGCGCACGAATAAACCCGCAGCCCGTGCGCGGCGACATGAGCGTCGCCGAGCTCGTCGATAGCGCCTTTCTTGCCTACAACGGACGGCGCTTGCGCGAGGCTTGCCGGCTGTTCGCCGAAAAGATGCTCGCGCCTGACGTGACCGTCGGGATGAGCCTGACCGGGGCGCTCACGCCGGCGGGACTCGGGATGTCATGCCTTATCCCGCTTATCGAGCACGGCTTCGTCGACTGGATAGTCTCGACCGGCGCCAATCTCTACCATGACACCCATTTCGGTCTTGGGCTTGGGATGTTCCAGGGCTCGGCCGAGGCCGACGACGTTGCGCTCAGGCGCGCGGGCGTGGTGCGTATCTATGACATCTTCTTCGATTACGAAGTGCTGCTTTCGACCGACGAATTCTTCCGCCGCATCGCCAGCCAGGAGGAGTTCCAGCATCCGATGAGCAGCGCCGAGTTCCACTATCGCGCCGGACGCTACGTGGCCCAGCGCGAGCGCGTGCTCAAGCTCAAGCGCCGATCGCTGCTCGCCGCCGCGTACGAGCATGCGCTGCCGATCTACACCTCGTCGCCCGGCGACTCGTCGATCGGGATGAATCTCGCGGTGCTGCAGATGGAGGGATTCGAAATCCGGCTCGACCCGCTGGCCGACGTGAACGAGACCGCGGCGATCGTGTGGGCGGCCAAACGTGGCGGCGGCAAGAGCGCGGTCTTCATCCTGGGCGGCGGCTCGCCCAAGAATTTCGTGCTCCAGACCGAGCCTCAGATCCAGGAAGTGATGGGCGTGGCGGATAAGGGCCACGACTACTTTCTGCAGGTGACCGATGCGCGGCCCGACACCGGCGGGCTTTCGGGCGCGACTCCGGCCGAGGCCGTGAGCTGGGGCAAAATCGATCCGGCGCGGCTGCCCGACTCGGTGGTATGCTATGTGGACAGCACCGTCGCCCTGCCATTGATCACCGCCTACGCACTCGCCCGGCGCAAGCCCCGCAAGCCACGGCGGCTCTACGAGCAGCGCTCCGCGATCCTGGGTGACCTCACGGCGGCCTATGAGAAGGTGCGCCGCCGCCGCATCAAACAGGGCAAGCGATAACGGTGCGGGCAGGAAAGTAATTCCACGATGCGGCCTGTTTATCATCACCGGCGCGCTCCCGCCCGGAACTCGGCGCCCGATCCTGAACTGGTGAAGGCGCTCGCGCGCGCGATCGTTGCGGCCCGGGCCGCCGGCAGCATTCTGAGGCGGCACTGGCACGATCGCGATTTCGAAATCGCCTCGAAAGGACACAACAATCCCGTCACCTCGGCCGACCTGGAGGCCAACCGCGCCATCGCGGGGTTGCTGCGCGATGCGTTTCCCGCTTATGGATGGCTCTCCGAAGAGAGCGAAGACGACAAGACGCGCCTCCAGTGCGCGCGCGTGTGGATCGTCGATCCGCTCGACGGGACCAAGGAGTTCATCGCCGGCGTGCCGGAATTTTCGGTCGCAATCGCGCTGGCCCAGGAGGGCGAACCGGTGCTCGGCGTGACCTACAATCCGGTGCGCCGCGAGATGTTCTGGGCGGCGCGGGGACTCGGCTGCCATCTCAACCGCCGCCGCGTGCGCGTGAGCCGCACCCGCACGCTGCGCCGCGCGACCGTGCTCGCCAGCCGCAGCGAAACCGCGCGCGGCGAATGGCAGGTATTTCATGGCCAGCTAAGGGTTAGCCCGACCGGCAGCGTCGCTTACAAGCTCGCGATGGTTGCGGCGGGGATGGGCGACGCCACCTTCACGCGCTTGCCAAAAAACGAATGGGATATCGCGGCCGGCACGGCGCTCATACTCGAGGCAGGTGGCTGCGTCACCGGCCTCGACGGCGAGCCGGTAAGGCTCAACCAGCCGAACGTGCGGCTGCCGGGCTTAATCGCCTCCAACCGGCTGCTCTATCCGAAGCTCGCGCGACTCGCGCGCGTCTCAATGGGTCGTGCCGCGCCAGTTCATCATCGCGAAAGCACGTAGCGAATGGTGTCGAGCAGGTGGATGAAGCCGTCGATGCTGCGGACTTCGCCCATCTGCGCGACCCGGGCCAGGACCTCCATCTCCTCGGGCGTCACGCGATGGAGTTTTCTTAGGCGATCGTCGCGGCGCAGGCGTTCCCAGGCCGATCCGCCGGCGGCGCTCTTTTTCGGTTCAATCAGCTCGCGCGCGGCAGGATTGGCGAGGAAATAGAGCGCGCGCCGATCGAGACCAAGCACCTCGGCCAGCTGCGCAACAATCCGGTCCGAAGGATGCCGCTTGGCGGATTCGAGATGGCCCACGTACGGCACGGAAGTTCCGATACGCCGCGCCACCTCCCCCTGCGTCAAGTCGAGCTGGCGCCGGCGCGTCCGGATTACATCGCCAAAGCTTTGTTCTCTTTTCGCAGCCATCGCGCCGCGGTCTTTACGATCCGGCTTAGAACAGTTGCGCCGCTCAGTTACCGTAAGGGTTGCGTCCGTGATTCAGGTACAACGAGAAATCGGCCACCCCGCCGAGAACCGTCGCCGGGGTCTTGAACTCGCGTACGCTGCCCGCGGCGATCGCATCGAGACTCAGGGTATTCTGGCCGATCGCCCTCCCCGTCCGGTCGAAATAATGCACTTCGAGGTCTATCGCCGCGGGATGATCGCTCGTGTTCCTGAGCTGCCCGGTGATGAAGACGCGGTCGCCGTCGCGCTGGAGATGGCTGCCAATCACGGTGATCGGCGAGACGTTGAACAACGAATGAATCAGGAAAAGCGTGAAGCCCGCCAACAGGACAAAAGCTATGAGTGAACTCTTGCGCACGCAGTATGCTCCCGGGCCTGCACAGGATGCGAGCGAATCGCTTTGCGGCCGATGGCCGCCCTTCCGCGTCATCCCCGCGATCGTGATCGTGGACGCGGTCGACACTCAATTATTATTCCGCCTGCCTCAGAAACCAAGCTCGGCGAAGTTACCGTCTCGCCATGATCGCATTTTACCTGCTCACTACCCGCAGCTTCCAAGGGTTTGCGTTTGACGCGATTTCGTGAAGAATACGTCGCACGGCCGCGTCTTCAAACTCGACCAGTACACTCGCTGCGGTACGAGTGCCCGATGTTTGGGGCGGCCGGCTTGATTCGTAACAATAATTTGGCCTCGAGGCGAGGAAGCTTTCGTCTCACCGGGGCATGAAGGAGGATCATTAAGCAGTGACGGCGAAGCAAGTATTGGAGCTGATGCGGGAGAAGGGGGCGGTGATGGTGGACTTGAAGTTCATCGATCTGCTGGGGCAATGGCAGCATTTCACGGCGCCGGTATCGGAGTTCAGGGACGAGGGGCCGTTCGAGGAGGGTTTGGGGTTTGACGGTTCGTCGATTCGGGGCTGGCAGGCGATCGACGCCTCGGACATGCTGGTGATTCCGGACCCGGATACGGCGGTGATGGATCCGTTCACCAAGGATCCGACCCTGACCATGATCTGCAACATCTCGGACCCGATCACGCGGGCCGACTACAGCCGCGACCCGCGCAACGTGGCGCGCAAGGCCGAGGCCTATCTGAAGTCGACCGGGGTGGGGGAGGTGGCCTACTTCGGGCCGGAGCCGGAGTTTTTCATTTTCAACGGGATTCGCTACGACACCAACGCCCATTCGAGCTACTACTACATCGAGTCGGAAGAGGGCATCTGGAACAGCGGCAAGGACGGCGCGCGGCCCAACCTGGGCTACAAGCCGCGCCACAAGGAGGGCTACTTCCCGGTGCCGCCCAACGACAGCCTGCAGGACATCCGCACCGAGATGGTGCGCGAGATGGAGCGGGTCGGGATCCAGGTCGAGAAGCAGCACCACGAGGTGGCGACTGCGGGCCAGGCCGAGATCGACATGCGCTTTCAGTCGCTGGTCAAGATGGCGGACTGGCTGACCTGGTACAAGTACATCTGCAAGAACGTGGCGGTGCGCCACGGGATGACGGTGACCTTCATGCCCAAGCCGATCTTCGGCGACAACGGCTCGGGGATGCACACCCATCAGAGCCTGTGGAAGGGGGAGACGCCGCTGTTTGCGGGCAACGGCTATGCGGGGCTCTCGGAGCTGGGCCTGCACTACATCGCGGGCATCCTGCATCACGCGCCGGCGCTGGCGGCCTTCACCAATCCGGGCACCAACTCGTATCGCCGCTTGGTGCCGGGCTTCGAGGCCCCGATCAACCTGGCCTACTCGAGCCGCAACCGCTCGGCCGCAGTGCGCATCCCGATGTACTCGCCCTCGCCCAAGGCCAAGCGCATCGAGGTGCGCTTCCCCGACCCGACCTGCAATCCGTATCTGGCCTTTTCGGCCATGCTGATGGCGGGGCTGGACGGGATTCAGCGCCGGCTGGACCCGGGGCAGCCGCTGGACAAGGACATCTACGCGCTGACCCCGGCGGAGCTGGCCAACGTGCCGAGCATGCCGGCGGCGCTGGAGCAGGCGCTCGAGAATCTTAAGCAGGACCACGAGTTCCTCTTGAAGGGCGACGTCTTCACCGAGGACCTGGTCGAGACCTGGATCGACTACAAGCTGTCCCACGAGGTCAGCCAAACCCGCCTGCGCCCCCATCCCTACGAGTTCGCGCTCTACTTCGACGCCTGAACCACCCTCGCCAAAAGCAATCCACGCGCGGGGCGGGCATTATCGCCCACCCCCGCCGCTTCCCTGGATGCCGCGACCATGAGCCCGCCCAGCCGAGCGGCTGGGCATGGGGCATCGCTCCACTCCCTAACCACCAGTGAACTCGGCTAACGGTCTCGCTGGCCTCGGGGCATCGGGCTTACCCCTCTCCGCAACACTGACCGAATAGGCAGCAGATGCGCGTTCCTTAAGCATCTTAACGCCTTCACGCGAGACAGACTCCGGAAATACTCTCCATCGATTGGAGAACTCGCCGAATCCTCGTCGGGTATGAATCTTGCCGATGGGCTCACACTTGCGACCCGCGCAGCCATCGGCTCGCGCCATAACAGGGGAGGAGATGTGAGCAGCAAACTACGTATGATCGTACTTGGAATCGCAATGACCTTGGCCCTCGCAGTGAGGCCGGGGCGCGTGAATGCCGGCGCGGCATCAGGACCGGGAGCGCAATTGGAGGCGGACAAGCTCGAAAGACTGCAACAGCAGGTACAGGAACTCGAAAAGGAGATCCATCAAATCCGCGACCAACAAGTCGTGCCGAAGGAGGCTTCCGACTCGCCGAAGACGATCGGCCAGAGCGTTTCCTCGCTGACCAAGGACCTGGGCAACGTCAGAAACGACCTTTCGCAGAACCTCGGGGTTCACATTCATGGGCTGATGGATGCGACGTGGGAATACAATCTCAACCAGCCCGACACGACCGGCTTCACGAAAGGCGGCTTGAATCCGATCTCGACCGGCGGAAGTACGAACCAGCTGCGCGTGTTCGACGTCAATGCCAACGGCTTCACGCTCCAGCAATTCAATCTCCATATCGATCGCACTGCGCCGGGTGGGGTTGGATTCGTATCGGACCTGAACTTCGGCCAGACCGCTAACATCCTGGCCGCATCGACGCGCTATTCGAACCTCAATCCCGCTGCGACCAGCAACGAGATTTTTGATCCGACCCAGCTCTACCTGACCTATGCAGCGCCGCTGGGCAGCGGGGTAACTCTGCAGATGGGCCGCTTCGTCACGCTGCTCGGCGAGGAGATAATCCCGGTCTACAACAACCTGAACTTCAACGAGTCGCGCAGTTTTATCTTCGGCTTCGGCATCCCGTTCACTCACACCGGTCTGCGCGCCACCTATGCATTCAACGACAAGCTTTCAGCGGTTCTGGGCGTCAACAATGGCTGGGACGACGTCTCGGCCAACAACGACGGCCAGACCGTCGAGGCGCAGCTGACCCTTATCCCGAACAGCCAGATATCGGCGGTAGTCAACGGGATCTTCGGACCGCAACAGGTTAATCGCGGCTCCTCGACGCGCGGCGTAATCGATCCGATCGTCACCTGGAAGACGCCGATCCCCGGCCTGCAGCTGATCGATGAGTACATGTATGCGGACGAGACCGGCCCGGTTTCGGTCACGCCGTTCTTGAACTCGCACCCCAATCCGCTGTCCCTGTTCCCGGCCGGACCCAACGGCACGGCCACGATCAATCACGGGGTGCATTGGCAGGGCAACGCCGCGTATATCGTCTACGATCTGAACGAGAACCTGGAATTCGCCACGCGCGGCGAGTGGTTCGACGATCCGAACGGCGCGCGCACCGGTCTGGCGCAAAGTCTCGGTGAATTCACGCAGACCGTCAACTACAAGTTGCCGGGCGTGCAGGGATTGCTCGCGCGGCTCGAATACCGCCACGATATCTCGGGCCAGAAGCCCTTTTACAGCAACGATGGATGGGTGACCTCCGGCGGCGTTCCGACTGCGCCGGCGCATACCTATAGCGGCCAGGAAACCTTCGAGCTGGCGGTCGTCTACTCGTACTGAGATGGAGCTTCAAAGCGGCCCCGTCGTCAACCGGCGGGGCCGCTTTCCTAACCGCGCAACCGGTCGTGCGAGGCTTCGGGCAGACCTCGCGCGGTTGCGCGATGACTAGTAAAATCCGTATGTCGCAGAATCGGCGTTCTGTTAGTTTATCAGCCATGACTCGTCCGGCGAGATTCCTGTCATCGGATCCGGCTGCGAGGCGGCCCGCCAAGGCTTCGCAGGCGCTGTGGCGCAATATCCTCGACAGCCTCGGCGCCGGCGTTATCGTGCTGTCGCCCCGGCTGGAGCTGATCGCGATTAACTCCGCCGCCCAAAGCCTGATCGGTGGCGCCCGGCCGAACCCCGCGCAAATCCAGGAGCTGATGGGCGCCAACCCGTGGCTCGCCGAGATGGTGCGGGATTGTCTCGCCACGGGCAGCGAAATGAGCGCGGCGGAAGCGAAGCTGGTCTCGGGCGCGCACAAGGTTGCGGTCGGCGCGCACCTGTCGCCGCTGTTCGACGATGAGGCTGGCCTCGCCGGCACGGTCATCATGCTACTCGACCTCTCCTACCGATACGCCGCGGCGCTATCGGCAAGCGTTGGTGGCAGCGAGGGAGCCATGGGGCTCTCGCCGGCGGGTCTCGCCCATGAAGTCAAGAATCCATTGACCGGGATAAAGGGCGCGGCCGAACTGCTGACTGGCCTGTTCCCCGAGAACCATCGCGGCCGGCAATATTGCGAGCTGATCCTGAACGGCGCCGACCGGATCGCCGACCTGGTCGAAAAGGTGCTCTCGGTCAGCGGCCCGCAGCGGCTCAAGCGTGAGCTGGTAAATATCCATCAGGTGCTCCATCAGGCGCTCCGGACCGCCGGGGTTTTTCCGCTCGACCCGCAGACCATCGCGATCGAGCAATACTTCGACCCGAGCCTGCCCGAGATCGCGGGCGACAACGCCGCGCTGGAGCGCGTCTTTCTCAACCTGATTCGCAACGCCGTCGAAGCGATTACGCCACCGGGACGGCTGCGGCTGCAGACCCGCATGGAAACCGAATTTCACATGAACGCGAACGGGCGCAAGCAGCACTTCCTGCGAGTCGAGGTGAGCGACAGCGGCAAGGGGATGACGGACGAGGAGATGGCGCAGCTCTTCACGCCGTTCTTCACCACCAAGCCGAACGGCACAGGCCTGGGACTGGTGCTGAGCCAGCAGATCGTCGGATTTCATGGCGGCAAACTCAGGGCGAGCCGTTCCAGCGAATTGGGCGGGATGACCTTCAAGGTGACGCTGCCGCTGGTGCTGGGCGAACCGCCGGCGGGTCCGGCCGGAGCGTCGAAGCGCTCTTCCGATTCATCCGGATAGTTATGGCTTTGCTCGAAACCACTCCGACCGAAGGGTCGCGCCCTGCGCAGGGCGGCGCGAGCGTGCTGGTTGCGGACGACGATCCTGCGATCCGGCTCGTGCTGCGCCATCGGCTGGAAGCCGCCGGCCATCGAGTGGAAGAAGCGGCCGACGGCGCAAGCGCTTTGGAAGCGCTCCGCCGCGGACACTTCGACGTCGCCCTGATCGACATCATCATGCCCGGGATGAGCGGTCTCGAGCTGCTCTCGGCCGCCCGCAGCGCGCATCTCGCTACCGCGATTATCGTCATCACTGCCGCCAGCACGATGAGCAACGCGGTTGAGGCGATGAAGCGCGGCGCGCACGATTACCTGACCAAGCCGTTTGCCAACCTCGAACAGGTGGTAGCGAGCGTCGCGCAGGCGGCTGCCATCCGGGCCACGATGCCCGATCCGGCGGGTCTCACGGTCGACATTTCGGGCGGCGAAATCGTCGGCCGCAGCGCCGCGATGCAGGAGGTCTACAAGCTAATCGGCCGGGTCGTGAACAGCGACGCCAGCGTGCTGCTGCTGGGCGAGAGCGGCACGGGTAAGGAGCTGGTCGCGCGCGCGATCCATTTCAATTCCGAGCGTTGCCGCGAGCCGTTCGTCGCGGTCAACTGCTCGGCGATCCCGCCCGGCTTGCTCGAGAGCGAGCTGTTCGGCCATGAACGGGGCTCTTTCACCGGCGCGATCGATCGCAAGACCGGAAAATTCGAGCAGGCGGGGGCCGGCACGATTTTCATGGACGAGATCGGCGACCTGCCGCTCGAGCTGCAGCCCAAGCTGCTGCGCACCCTGCAAGAGCGCGAGTTCACGCGGGTCGGCGGCTCCGAGCTGCTGCGGCTGCGAGCGCGGATAATCGCCGCCACCAACCAGGACCTCGAGACCGCGGTGGCGCAGAGAAGGTTTCGCGAAGACCTTTACTTCCGCCTGCGGGTCTTTCCGATCCAGCTCCCGTCGCTGCGCGAGCGGCTCGAAGACGTGCCCGAGCTGACGAATTATTTCATCGCCAAGGCGGCGCGCGAAATGGGCACCGAGGTAAGGTCGATCAGTGCCGCGGCGCGCGCGGCGCTGCTCGCCTATCACTGGCCCGGGAACGTCCGCGAATTGGAGAACACGGTGCTGAGAGCGGCCTTGCTGGCGCCGGGCGCCACGATTCGCTCCGAGGACATCGCACTCGGACGTCCGGCGACGCGGCCGGTGGTCAGCACCGGGGGTTCGCTGGAAGAGACCGTCGCCGCCCTGCTCAGGGACCACGTCGCGGAGCTTGACGACGGACAGATGGCAAATCTGTACAAGACCATACTGGCGAAATTCGAGAAGCCGCTAATCGAAGCGGTGCTCGAGCGGGCGCATGGCAATCAACTGCGGGCGGCGCGCCAACTCGGGCTCAATCGCAACACCCTGCACAAGAAGATCAGCGATCTCAGAATCGTGATTCGCAAGGGCGCAATCGACTGAGCCCGCCGCTAGGTGCCGGATTCCCAGCTCTGCAGGTATGCCTTCTGCTCGGCGGAGAGCGTGTCGATCCTGATGCCCATCGCGGCGAGCTTGTAGGCCGCCACCTGGTCTTCGATCTCCGTCGGCACGTTGTGCACCTTAACCGGCAGATGAGCACCGCTCACGACCCAGCGGGCCGCCAGCGCCTGGGTCGCGAAGCTCATGTCCATCACCTGCGCCGGATGGCCTTCGGCGCAAGCCAGGTTCACAAGCCGGCCCTGGCCGAGCAGAAAAATTCGCTTGTCGCCCTTGAGACGGAAAACTTCGACTTCGCGCTCGGGATAACGGTCGACCTTGAGCGCGAGCTTCTTGAGCGCCGGGAGGTCGATCTCGACGTCGAAGTGGCCCGAGTTGCAGACGATCGCCCCGTCCTTCATCGCCTGGAAGTGGCTGGCCGTGAGCACACTGCGGTCGCCGGTCACGGTCACGAAGATGTCGCCGACCTTCGCCGCCTCGCCCATCGGCTTCACCTGGAAGCCGTCCAGCGCCGCTTCCAGCGCGCGAATCGGGTTGATTTCGGTGACGATTACATTGGCGCCAAATCCGCGTGCGCGGGAGGCGACGCCGCGCCCGCACCATCCGTAGCCGCCGACCACCACCACCGAGCCGGCGATCAACACGCCGGTGGCCCGGATGATCGCGTCGACGGTTGACTGGCCGGTGCCGTAGCGATTGTCGAACAGGAACTTGGTCTGCGCGTCGTTGACCGCGACCACCGGAATGCGCAGGGCCCGGTCGCGTTCCATTGCCCGCAGCCGGATGACGCCGGTCGTGGTCTCCTCCATGCTGGCGCGCAATTCGTCGGCCTGGGCGCGGTAGTCGGTATGCAGCAGGCTCACCAGGTCGGCGCCGTCGTCCATCGTGACGGTCGGATGCCGGTCGAGGACGGCGCGCAGATGGCGGTAATAGGATTCGCGATCTTCGGCGCGAATCGCGAAGCTCGGGATGCCATATTCCTTGACCAGCGCGGCGGCGACATCGTCCTGGGTCGAAAGCGGATTCGACGCGCAGCAGAACACCTCCGCCCCGCCCGCCTTGAGCGTGCGCAGCAGGTTGGCGGTTTCGGTGGTGATGTGGAGGCAGGCGCCGAGACGCTGGCCCTTGAGCGGCAGGTCCTTGCTGAAGCGCTCGCGAATCTGGCGCAGCACCGGCATCTGTTCGTCGGCCCATTCGATCCGCCGCCGGCCTTGCCCGGCGAGTCCGATATCGGCGACATCGTAGTTGCGGCCCGCGCCGTTGCGCCGTGCCGCGGCCACGGTTTTGCTCTTGGCGGCTTTTGCCATCAAATAAACTCCAGTCGAAAAAGGGATTGAAGTGTCAGCGGCCGTTGATCCCAAAGGCGCCGCGCAGGGCGTCGACCATGTCGGTGCGCTCCCAGCTGAAAAACCGGCCGTGCGGGACGCGCCCGAAATGCCCGTAGGCGGCGGTCGCGCGATAAATCGGATTCTTCAGCGCCAGCGTCCTGATGATTCCCGCCGGGCGGAAGTCGAACAGTTCCCGCAGGGTCGAGGAAAGTTTGGCGTCGGGTACCACGCCGGTATCGAACGTGTCGACCAGCAGCGAGACCGGCTCGGCGAGGCCGATCGCGTAGGCCACCTGGATCTCGCATTTGCGCGCGAGTCCCGCCGCCACCACGTTCTTGGCGACGTAGCGCGCCATGTAGCAGGCCGAGCGATCGACCTTGCTCGGGTCCTTGCCCGAGAAAGCGCCGCCGCCATGGCGGCCGTAGCCGCCGTAGGTGTCGACGATAATCTTGCGGCCGGTCAGTCCACAGTCACCATGCGGCCCGCCGATTACGAAGCTGCCGGTCGGATTGACATGAAAGACCGTGGACTTGTCGATGTAATGCTCGGGAATGGTCTTCTTGATCAGTTCCTCGATGACCGCCTCGCGCACCGTGGCGTGCCCGACTTCGGGCGTATGCTGGGTCGATATGACTACCGCCGTTACGCCGGCGGGCCGGCCGTCAACGTAGCGCACCGTCACCTGGCTCTTGCCGTCGGGCCGCAAGAAGTCGACTTTCCCCTGGCGGCGCAGGTTGGCGAGGTTGAGCATCAGGTGATGGGCCAGGGAAATCGGCAGCGGCATCAGCTCGGTGGTCTCATCGCAGGCCAGCCCAAACATCAGGCCCTGGTCGCCCGCGCCTTGCTCCTTGTGCAGGCCCTCGCCTTCGGTGACGCCCTGTGAGATGTCGGGTGATTGCGGTTCGATCGCGGTGAGCACGGCGCACTTGTTGCCATCGAAACCGGTGGCGATGTCGTCGTAACCGATCTCGCAGACGGTCTTGCGCGCGATATTCACATAATCGACATGCGCCTTGGTGGTGATTTCACCAGCCAGGACGACCAGGCCGGTCTTTACCAACGATTCGAGCGCGACCCGGGAATTCGGGTCCTGCTCGATCAGCGCGTCGAGCACGGAGTCGGAAATCTGGTCGCACATCTTATCGGGATGACCTTCGGAGACGGACTCCGAAGTGAACAAGAAGTCTTTTAGCGGCATTACGATAGCTCCTTGGAGCGTAGCTCGATCAATCGCCCAAACAAATGCGCCAAGCCTCGACTGACGGCCTCGGGCTCGGGCGGAATCAGCAGCGTTTCCGGATTCTTGCGATGCGCAGCGCCCGATCGGCTGGTAATTTTCGTCGCGACAATTTTCTTACGCTCGCATTTTATTAACCGACCCCGATCCGGCGGTCAAGCTTCGCCGCGGGTTCGGATCCGGTCAATCTTCGCCGAAACGAGCCTCGAAAAGCTGCTTGACGGCGGCCACGGCTTCGCGCGCATCGTCGCCCTCCGCGCGCACCTTGAGCTTGGTCCCGATCCCGGCGCCGAGGATCATCAAGCCGGTCACGCTGCGGGTATTCACCTGATTTTTCCCGCGCGTAAGCGTGACGGCCGATTTAAACCGGTTCACGGTTTCAGCCAGCGCGGTGGCGGCCCGCAGATGCAGTCCGAGTCGGTTTTTGACCTCGACAGTCGCCTCCGCCACACTCACGCCGTTTACGATAGAGATACGCGCGACCGAGGTAAACGGCCCCCCGATCCAAAACCGACCGCGGACTCTTCGGGGCAGCGATCGGTTAGGATGCGCTCTTCCCGTTGGTTGGCCGCGCCTCGGCTCCGTCATGCGCCAGGACTTCGGCACTGAACAATTCTCGCAGCCGGGGCTCGATGGTCGAGTCGCGCGTGCTGCCCTCGTGCCGCCGCCAGGCGCGCAGCGGGATGACCGCCTTGGCCATGTCGCGATGGCCCCCGGCGCTGCCGATCTCGCCGAACAGCCGCTTGGCAACCTCGCCCGCGTTGCCGCGTCCGCCGCCGTGGTTGCGCACCGCGATGGTCAGGTTGCGATCGAGCTTGCCGGAGACCACCACCCAGTTGACGCCTTCGAACTGCAGACACAGCTCCGCCATCTGCACCACCAGGTCGTCGCGTTCCACCGCTCCGAGATGCAGCGCGATCAGGCCGTCACGTACGTTGACCCGGGCCATGGCGCGCGACAGCACGCGCGCGAAGCTCAGCGGAAATTCCGGCCGATCGATCTGGCGCAGGAGGTTGAAGTTGGCCAGCGGGTAGAGATGCATGAAGGCCTGCAGGTCGTCATCGGTGACCCGCCGCGAAAGCATCACGGTGTCCGAGCGGATTCCGTACATGAGCGCGGTCGCCAGCCGCTCGCTGACATGCTGCTCGTCGCTTATCAGGTACTCGGTCATGATGGTCGCGGTCGAACCGTAACGGACGCGCACGTCCTCGAACGGCGCGTTGCCGCTGGTGTAGCCGGGATGATGATCGATCACGATGTCGGCGCGATGGATCCGGTCGCCGAAGTAGGGCGGCTCGACGTCGACCATCGCGATACGATCGAACTGGTCCAGCGCCTCGGTGGTCGCCGGCGTGATTTCGATCTCCAGCAGATGCACCATGGTGCGGTTCTCGGGTCGCGTCACCGGCGTAAAGCTGAAGAACGGGGTGGTGAGCTTGTTGCGCCCGAGCAGCGTGCGCAAGGCCATCGCGCTCGACATTGCGTCGGGGTCGGGGTCGTCCTGCAGCAGGATCGCGATCCGGTCGCCCTCGTTGACGAGCGCGCGCAGTTCGCGCAGTTTTTGTCTGGTGTATGCCTGGTCCATCAGTTTGCAGGCGTGCAATATTACGATCCTGGTACCGGACCGCGGGCGCACACCCGGCTGGTTATCTGGCTATCTGGTTACGGCAGCAGGCGGTTGACCCACTGCCTGGGTCCTGCGAGAGGCCATTTGAATCGCTTCCGATAACATAGAAGATGGCCCCTCGCTCTGGAAGAGTATACTACGTCCGCGACTTCGAGTTTATGGCGATGGCCGATCAAAATCATTGCCAAATTTGCCGGCGGCCGATTACCGATTGGCTGCTCCGCATGACGGTCGAAGATCGAGCCGGCTTTTGCCAGGAGGCGTTTATTTGCGCCAACTGCAGCGTTAAATTGCGCCTGGCATCGGAAAAAATGCGCGATCTGCAAATCGATCCCTGGTTGCACGAGGCCGTCGCGCGCGTGCTCCGGGGCAGGTGGGATGGCGAGCCGCCGGAGTAGCATGGCCCAGCGGACCGAATTCGTTTCCGGCGCCGAGCTCTGGCCGTACGAGGAAGCACGCGCGATTCTGAAGCGCGCCCACGATTACCCGCCGGACCGGCCCGTGATCTTCGCGAGCGGATTCGGACCGTCGGGATTGCCGCATCTCGGCACGATGGGCGAGGTTCTGCGCCCGTCCTACGTCCGCCACGCACTGCGCACGATCGATCCGTCGCGCTTAAGCCGCCTGATCGTCTTCATCGACGATATGGACGGCCTGCGCAAGGTTCCCGAGAGCATCCCGAATCGCGCCGCGACCGCGCCCCATCTCGGCAAGCCCGTCTCGCGGATTCCCGATCCCTTCGACGACGGCCATCCCTCGTTCGCCGAGCACATGATCGCGCTGCTCGGCACCTTCCTCGCGCCGGTCGAGGTCGAGTACGAGTTGATGCGCTCGAGCGAGATGTACCGATCGGGACGCTTCGATGAGGCGCTGCGGCGGGTGATGGGGGCCTGTTCCGACCTTATCCAGATTATTACGCCGACCCTCCGCGAAGAGAATCGCAAGGGGTGGTCGCCGTTTATGCCGGTATGCCCCCAGTGTGGTCAAGTCAATTCGACGCTGGTCACCGCCTATCATCCCGAGCGCATGAGCGTCGAGTTCTCCTGCGAACGCACCTTCGGCGGCGCGCATGGATGTGCCTATCGCGGCGAGCAGAGCGTGCTGGGCGGGATGGCGAAGGTGCAATGGAAGGTCGATTGGGCACTTAGATGGTACGTGCTCCAGGTCGATTACGAGCTCTACGGCAAGGACCTGATCGATTCCGCGCGGCTCTCGAGCCAGATTCTCCGCATCCTCGGCAGTAATCCGCCGCTCGGCTTCCCGTTCGAGATGTATCTCGACGAGGAGGGGCACAAGGTCTCGAAGTCGATCGGGCGCGGCGTCGGGGTCGAGCAATGGCGCCGCTACGCGCCGATCGAGGTGCTCAAGTACTTCCTCA
>JBGPMT010000011.1:0-20601 GCA_041487135.1 Binataceae bacterium (SeqCode)
AACCACATGTGCGCGTTCTCATGCGAGACCACGTCGGCGACCCGTTCGAGCTCCGCGCGCGAGGCCTGCCGATCGTCGATCAGCAGCGCGGTCTCGCGAAAGGTGATCGCGCCCAGGTTCTCCATCGCACCCGAGGCGAAATCGGGAATCGCAACCAGGTCGAGCTTGTCGCCCGGATAGGGCAGTCCGTAGTAGCGGGCGAAGAATTTGAGCGAGAAGGCACCGACCTGGAGCGCCCAGCCCGTCAGGGCCTGCTTGCCCGGCACATGGACCACGCGCAGCGGCGTGCCGGCGTCGGCGGGCGCCGTGGCCTCGAACTCGCCGACGATGAAGGCGGCCAGGTAGGTCGACATCGGGATGGTGTCGCGGAAGACGACCTCCTTGCGGCCATCGGGGAGCTTGCGCTCGCTCTCGACCCCGGCATTGGAGATCGCGGTCAGGCCCGGCGCCACCACCAGCGTGACCTTGAAGCGCGCCTTGAAGGCCGGCTCGTCCCAGCATGGAAAGACGCGGCGCGCGTCGGTCGCCTCGAACTGGGTGCTCGCGATCAGATGCTCCTGGCCGGCCGCGTCGCGATATTGGCTTCGATAAAACCCGTGCAACTTGTCGTTCAGGACGCCTTTGAAGCGCAGCCGCAGCCTCCAGTCGCCGGCCTCGAGCGCTTGGTCGAAGCGCAGCCGCGCCTGCTCCAGCGCCGGGACGAATTCCGCTTTGCCTTTAAGACGCGTGGCGCCGCGCTCGGCCTCGACCTCGAGGATCTCGAGCTCCAGCGCATGCAGGACGATCTCGCCGGTCGCCCGCTCGACCCTGATCGCGACCGTCTCCTCGCCGATGAAGTTGGCGGCGGGAAGATTCGGCTCCAGCCGCAGCTCGTAGTGCGTGGGTTTGACGATCGTCGGCAGGCGGGGATCGGCCCCGACTTCGACGGCGGTGGGATTTTCCTGATCATGCATCAGTTTGGCCTCTCAGAGCGGCGGTGGTAAATCGGCGGGGGCGCGCCCGTATCGGTAGAGATTACGTCAAGCGCGCGGACTCTGCGAGAACCGGCCGCCCGCGGCGCTCGCCAGCTCGGCGAAGTTGCTCAGGACGGCGCCGGCGCGAGTCAGCGCCGCGCGGATCGCGGGGCTCGTCAGCAACTGCAGATCGCGCTGCGTCCCAGGCGTCGGCGGCGTGGCGCCGACGTCCTCCGCCGGATGGAAGTAGAGCTCGGTGATCCCCTCGGGCAGCCGCTCGATCACGCCCAGCAGATAACGCTCGGTGAGACGGCCACTCTGATGGAGTCCGAACAGCCGATCACTCGAGCGAATCCCCCGCTCGGCCATCAGCCGGCGCATGCGGCGCGACAGGCTGCGAAAGATGATCGCCTCGACGAGCTTGCGCGGCGCGTGGTCGCGCGCTATCGCCAGCGTGGTCATCACCGGCTCGCGCGGGAGGCGGATGAACGGCACCCGATGCTCGGCCGCAAGGTCGATCGCGATCGCGGCCAGTACCGGATGGACCTGGAAATTCAGATGGCCGTCGAGATGGTTGAGATAGCCGACGAGCTCGAGATGGCGCTCGACCTGCGCGCGGCATTCGGCTCGCAACGCGTCGCGGATGCGCCAGTCGAAGAAGTACCGCATCCCGGCCAGCGTCGGATTGCGCGCGAACTCCGAAGCCGCGCTGACCAGGCTGCCGAGCCGCTCCGGTGCGAGTACGCTGCGTCCGCGGCAGACCGCCAGATGGAGCCCGACGTCGAGCCCGGGCGCTTCGCGCGCGGCCGCGGCCGCGGCCGGCGCCGCCGCCTCCGCGACCATCAGGCTCGTCGCGCGGAGCACGCCCTCGCGATGCGCCCGGAGAATCCCGGCGTTGACCTCCGGCGAAAGGCCGAAATCGTCGCCGGTCACGATCACCGTTTTCGCCCTGCTCACGCACGCCTCGTCGGCAAAGGCTTTCGCGCGCCCGGCGCATCTGGTGAGATGTCTCTCCGTACGATCGATCGGCGACGCGCATGATCCTGCTTTTCTATGCATTCGGGATGGAGTTGAGGCCGTTTCGCCGGCGCCTCGAGCATCGCCGCCCGCTCGGACTCGACCGGCTCAAGGGCTTCCGCTCGCGAATCGGAAATCTCGAACTGGTCGCGATTGCAACCGGCATCGGTCCCCGTCGCGCCGGCGCTACCGCGCAGCGCGCCTTCAAGGCGCTGCCTCATGCGTCCCTGGTCATCAGCGCCGGGGTGGCGGGCGCGCTTTCGCCGGGCCTCGCGGTCGGCGACGTGGTGGTCGCCGATCGGCTGATCGTCGGGACCGCGGATAGCATCGGTCCCGAGCGCGTGGTCACCCTTGCGCCCGAGCGCGTCGAGGAGCTGGGCGTGATTCTGCTCGAAGCCGGCCTCGCGGTCTCGACCGGCGGCTTGCTCACCACCAGCCGCGTGCTCGCGACCGCCGCCGACAAGCGGCAGGCCCGCGAAGCGAGCGGCGCGATCGCCGTCGACATGGAGAGCGCAAGCATCGCGGCCGAGGCGGCCAGCGAGGGCTTGCCGCTGGTATGCGTGCGGACCGTGATGGACGCGGCCGACGAGGATGTGCTCGCCGCCGGCTTTACCAATTCCGAAGGTCACGTCAACGCGCTCAGAGCGATGCGCACGATTGCCACCGAGCCGGGCACGATCCTGCGGCTGCCGCGGATGATGTGCAACCTGTCGATCGCGGCCCACTCCCTGGCCGACGCGCTGGACGCGGTTATCCACGCCGCCACCTAGCAGCCCGCCGTTCAAGCTCGCTGGCGAAACGCCTCATCCCGCGGCGGACCCGGCCTCAGCGGCCAGATCGGAAGGCCGCGTTCGTACGGGAAGTCGTCGAGATGGCGCGCGATCGCGTCGGCGTTCCCATAATGGTCGCCGCGGGTCAGGATATGAACCGCCAGCGCGGTAAACGGCAGGAAGATAAAGATGCTGGCCCAGGCGATGTCGCGCGCGCCGATTCGGAGCAGCATCGTGATTCCGAACCCGACGATCCCGGCGTAGAGCGCGGGTCCGAGCAGCGCGCGCGACGGCAGCGCCGGGAGCGTGCCATATGGCCGGCCGCGGCCGCGATTGAGCCGGCGGTCGATCACCTGGAAGATCGCGACCGTCGCGCCAGCCACCAGAAACCATCCGAGGTAATTGCTGATCGGGACGCCGAAGTATGGGCCGGGCGGGTCATACCAGAAGATCTTGCCGAGGAACCATCGATCGCCGCGCACGCTCAGCGGATCGGCCACCATGTCGACCATCACCATGAACAGCGCCGCCAGCAGCCAGACCCGCGGCGCGCTGCGCACCCGCCAGGTGTCGAGCAGCCGCAGGTCCCATCCGCGCCGATAGAGCGGCGCCGATACAAGTACCGCGACCGTGTAGCTCGCAAAGGCGAGAAACGTGAACGAGATCGAATCCATGAACGGGATGCCAGCGACCCACAGCTCGCGGCCGCGGGTGGCCGGAAGATAGTGGTAGAGGCCGAAGGGAAAGCCGTTGTGAACCGAGCTCCATTCGCATCCGAGCGCGATCGCGTAACTCACGACCGTAAACGCCAGGGTCGCCCGCAATCCGTAGTTGACGATCCCGGCAATCAGAAAGCCGCCGAGAAAGACGAACACGTACGGGCGCAGCTCGATGGTCGCGATCAGCAGATGCATCACGGTGCTCATGCGGCGGTGCGCGCCGCACCGATCTCGCGGAAAAACGCGATCGCGCGTGCCAGCGCGTCGTCGACCGGTCCCGGGTTGTAGCCAATCGCGGCGCGAGCCTTGGCGGAATCGAAGAACATCCGCTTGCGCGCCATCCGGACCTCCGTGAGACTCGCGCGCGGCGGCCGGCGGGTCAGCGTCCGCGCCACCGCCTCGGCCCCAAGGGCGAATCCCCATGCAACCGCATAGGGCAGCCTGACCCGCGGCGCGGGCAGGCCGGAGAGCCGCGCCAGGCGCGCCAGCATCTCGGCCAAGGTCAGGTTCTCGCCGCCCAGGATGTACTTGGCGCCGATAGCGCCGCGCTCGGCGGCCAGCAGATGGCCCCGGGCGACATCCTCGACGTCGGCGAGATTCAATCCGGTATCGACGTACGCGGGCATCCGGCGATTGAGGAAATCGACGATAATCCGGCCGGTCGGCGTAGGCTTGTAATCGAGCGGGCCAATCGGCGTGGAGGGATTCACGATCACCACCGGCACGCCCTCGCCCGCCGCCTTGAGCGCCTCCTGCTCGGCGAGAAACTTGGAACGCTTGTAGGCGCCGACCATCTTGGCCAGCGTGACCGGAGTATCTTCGCGGCCCACTCCGCCGCGCGGGATGCCGAGCGTGCCGACGGTGCTGGTATGCACGATGCGCCGCACGCGGGCGCGCTGGGCGGCGGCCAGCAGGTTCCTGGTTCCCTCCACGTTCGCCGCGTACATCGGCGCCGGATCGATCACCCACAGCCGGTAGTCCGCCGCGACGTGATAGACCTCGTCGCAGCCGCGCACGGCCCGCTCGACCGCCTCGCGATCGCGCAGGTCGCCGCGCACCAGCTCGCAATCGAGCCCCGCCAGGGCGCGCAGGTCGGCATGTTCGCGTACCAGCGCCCGCGTGGCCGCGCCCTCGCGAAGCAGCGCGCGCACGACATGCGCGCCGACAAAGCCGTTAGCCCCGGTGACCAGCACCACTCGCGAAGCCATCGCCGATGACCCTCAGGCCGCCTCCAGGACTCCGACGCGCGCCGCGAGCGCCGCGGCCGCCATCCGGCCCGAAATCACCGCGCTCTCGATCGTCGCCGGCAGGCCGGTCTGGATCCAGTCACCGGCGAGGAAGAGGTTCTTGATTGGCGTCACGGTGCCTGGGCGCAGGCGATGCGACTCAAGGTCGGGCGCCATCGTCGCCTGCTTTTCCTTGATGACCAGCGCCTTGACGACCTTGGCCGCGTTCGCCGCCGGAATCATCGCGCGCAAATCGCCCATCACGAGTTCCAGCAGATCGTCGTTCGAGCGATCGACGAGCTGGCGCGCGCCGCTGATCACGAAGCTCAGGTAGCCGCCGTGATGCGCGCCATGCTGCGCAAAGATGCGCCGCTTGTTGAACAGCCATTGGGTGGCGGTGCCGATAAAGCCGATAAAGGCGGCGTCGGTGACCTCGCGATCGAGCCATACATGCACGCAGATGATCGGTGAGACGCCAAGTCCCCGGAGCTCGGCGAAGAACGGGTCGGCCAAAAGCGGCCCCGGCAGCAGGCGCAGCAACTGTGGCGCCGCCACCGCGAGGACAAAGTTGGCGGCCTCGAGCGCCCCGCCGTCGCGCATCCGGATTCGCGCGATGTTGCCGTCGGCGCCGACCTCCAGCGTCTCGACCGCGCTATGGCGCGCGACCACGCCTCCGCGCCGCTCGATAAAATCGGCCGCGGCCGTGCAGTAAAGATCGCTCAGCCCCACGCGCGAGTAGACGAAGGCGGAGTCGCTGCGCCGGCCGAAGAACGCCCGCTTGATGACCTCGGCGAGCAGCGCGGCGGAGGCGATTTCCGGATCTTCGTTGAGCGTGGCCGTCGCCAGCGGATACCAGAAGCATGCGCGCTCGCGCGCGCCCTGCCCCAGCCGCTCCATCAGCGCCGCCACCGTGCTGCGCTCCAGCGCGCCAGGATCGCGCCGGCGCAGCCGCAGCATCTGCGCGCTGCCTGCCACCACGCGCCATCGTTCGCGCGCGGTCAGCAGCCGGTAACGCAGCAGCGCGGCGCTCATGTGAAAGGGTCCGGGCACCGGCGCGGTGCGTAGCCAGCCACGGCGTCCGCCCCGCTCGAGCATCTCGATTTCAAGATTGGGATGGAAAAAAAGCTGATCGCGGGCGCCGATGCGGCCGAGAAAATCCAGCGTCTCGCCATAGCAGCCCATCAGAACGTGCTGCCCGTTGTCGATGAAGTCGCCGCTGTCCGGATCCTGGAAGGAGTACGCGCGGCCGCCCAGCGCCGGCTTGCGTTCGACCACCGCGACCCGAAAGCCACGCTCGGCCAGCGCCACGCCGGCGCTCAACCCGGCGAAGCCGCCGCCGACCACCGCCACGTCCCGCTTCTCGATCATCGGCGACGCCTCAGGTACGCGCACAGCGCAGATGGCCGCTCGCCCACGCGCGTCCGACCAGGAACAGCTTGCGCGGAGCCGACAGGCGGCAGCGATGGTCGAAGACCCGGTAATCGAGGCGCACGATTCGCTGCAGCAGGTCGCCGTAGATGAGGCGCATCGCCTCGGCCGTCAGCAGCGTGCCGCGATCTTCCGCGGGCAGGCTCCGCTCGGCGGCCGAGTAGAAGTTACGCGCGCGAACCGCCTCGAACTCCATCAAGGTGCGAAATTGCGGGCTGTAGACGCCGTTGAGAATCTGCTCCTCGGTGACGCCGAAACGGGCCAGGTCCTCGAGCGGCAGGTAGATCCGGTCGCGGGCTGCGTCCTCCCGCAGGTCGCGCAGGATGTTGGTCAACTGGAAGGCGATACCGAGATTCTCCGCATAGACCTCGGTGCGCGGGTTGCGGTAGCCGAAGATGTCGATGCAGATGAGACCGACCGCGGAGGCGACCCGATAGCAGTACCGCCGCAGGTCTTCGAAAGTCTGGTAGCGGCGGCGCGTCAAATCCATCTCGACGCCGGCGATGACCTCGTCGAAGTAGCGGCGCGGGATATGGAATCGCGCGATGCTGTCGGCGAGCGCGCACGAGATCGGATGGATCGGTGCGCCGGCGTAGACCGTGTCGAGCTCGCGCCGCCAGCGCGCCAGCATCGCGGCCGGCTCGCGGATCAGCTCGTCGTCGGCGATATTGTCGATGAAGCGGCAGAACGCATAGACCGCATGGAGCGCGCGGCGGCGCGCGGCCGGGAGCAGCATGAAAGCGTAGTAAAAGTTCGACGAGGAGCGCCGCGTGATCCGGGCGCACCGGTCATAGTCCCGCGCCAGGCGGCCCGCGCGTTCTTCAGACCTCAATCGTTCCACGCCACGCCCGCCATCCCAGTTTCAGGTAATCCCGTTTCGATAGCCGCGGCCGGCGCTGAAACACGTCGTAGTCCGCCGCCTCGATCGCGCGCAAGATCGCAAGCCCGCCGCCCGCGAACATCAGGATATCGTGGCTCAGGCGCCGATCGACCAGGCTGTGCAGCGCCGCGCCTTCGCACAAGAGCCGTCGCGCATAGGCGATTTCATGACTCATCAGTGCGACGAACTCCGGCCTCACCTCGCGGCGCGCGAGCGCCTCCTCGCTCAGATTGAAGCGGCGCAGGTCAGCGCGCGGAAAGTAGATGCGGCCCTGGTCCAGATCGATCGCGACATCCTGCCAGAAATTCGCGAGCTGGAGCCCGCTGCAGATCCGGTCGGAAAGCCGCTGGTGATGCTCGTCGCGATAGCCGAACAGGTAGAGCACGAGATGGCCGACCGGATTCGCCGAATCGCGCGCGTAGCCCATCAGGTCCTCGATGGTCTCGAAACCCTGGAAGGTCACGTCGGAGCGAAAGGCGCGCAGCAGCGCCGCGAACGGCGCGCGCGGAATATCGAAGCGGCGAATCGTATCGGCGAGCGCGATGAACACCGGATGGCGCGGACGGCCGGCATAGGCCAAATCGAGCTCGTGCTCCCAGTCATCGAGACGCGCCAGACTCCGCTCCTCGTCGGCGAAATCGTCGGCGTATCGCGCATAGGCGTAGATCGCGTGCATATGCGGCCGCATCGCGCGCGGCATCAGCCATGAGGCGATAGTGAAGTTTTCGTAATGGCTGCGCGCGAGGCGCCCGCACAAGGCGTAGGCCTCATCGAGGCTCATCGCGGCCGCGCCGGGCGAATCGGCGAGCGCGCCGCGGCCGGCGTCAAGAGATCGGGCGTCTGCGAGCGGGCCGCTCATATCGACGCGGTCGAGGCGGCCGGCTCCAGCCCGGCCAGCTCGCGGGCCGTGGCCCGCGCCCAGCCGTCGGCCGCGAGCAGGTCCTCGAGGCTCGTGACCGGCCGATTATCAAAGCGCTCCATCACACTTTCGATATAGCGGGCGACATCGATGAAGCGCACGTGACCGGCGAGAAACGCCGCGACCAGCTCCTCGTTAGCGGCGTTCAGACAGGCGGGCATCATGTCGCCTTCGGCCAGCGCCTCGTAGGCGAGCCGCAGACACGGAAAGCGCGTGACATCGGGCGCTTCGAAGGTCAGCTTGCCGCGATCGATCAGCGACAGAGGTTTCAGATGATCGAGCGGCAGGCGATCGGGAAAAGCCAGCGCGTAGGCGACCGGGATGGCCATGTCGGGGATCGCCATTTCGGCTATCACCGAGCCGTCGACCAGCTCGACCATCGAATGGATCACGCTTTGCGGATGAATCACCACCGAGATTTGCGCGTGGTCGAGATCGAACAGCCAGCGCGCCTCGATCACCTCGAGCCCCTTGTTCATCAGGGTCGCGGAGTCGATCGTGATCTTGTTGCCCATCTGCCAGGTCGGATGCCGCAGCGCATCGGCGACCGTGACGCTCGCGAATTGCTCGAGGCTGAGTTCGCGGAACGGGCCGCCCGACGCGGTCAGGATGATGCGCCGAAGCGTCTTGCGATCGCGTCCCTCGAGGCACTGGAAGATCGCATTGTGCTCGCTGTCGACCGGCAGCAGATTTACGCGGTGCGCGCGGACCGCGCGAATCACCAGTTCGCCGGCCACCACCAGCACTTCCTTGTTGGCGAACGCGATATCCTTGCCCGACGCGATCGCGGCCAGCGTTGGCCGCAGCCCCTTGGCGCCGACCAGCGCCGAGACCACCAGTTTGGCCGCCGGATGGGTCGCGACGGCGATCGCGCCCTCCATGCCATGGACGATCGCGGTGCGCTCGGGCCCAAGACGTTCGGCCAGTTCGCGCGCCAGCTCCGCCGATGCCACCGAGACCAGCTCGGGCCGAAAGCGCCGCACCTGCTCGGCCAACAGATCGAGGTTGCGCCCGGCCGCCATCGCGACCACCCGAAAGCGATCGGCGAAGCGCGCCACGACGTCGAGCGTGGTGACGCCGACCGATCCGGTCGAGCCGAGTATCGCTATCGACTTCATGGTTCGTCAGCTAGGGTCCCGCGCGATCTTGAAGGCGGCGCCGCAAGCGTCCCAACGCCATCAACGGGAAATAATGACAGTACAGGTGATAGCGCAGGTAGAAATGATTCGGAAAGCCGGTGCCGGTGAATTCGGTTTCGTCCCAGCCGCCGCTCTGGTTTTGACGTTCGAGCAGCCAATCGGCGCCACGCCGCGCCGGCTCGCTGATTTCATCTTCACCGGCGGCCAGGCCGATCAGGGCCCAGGCCGTCTGCGACGCGGTGCTGACGCCGCGTCCCCGCCAGGCCGGGTCGTTATCGCTCAGACAGCTCTCGCCCCATCCGCCGTCGGCATTCTGCTTCGCTTTGAGCCACTCGACGGCGCGCCGAATCCAAGGCTGGTTCAGGCCGAACCCGATCGCGCGCAGGCCCGAGAGCGCCGAGGCGGTGCCGTAAATGAAGTTGACGCCCCAGCGGCCCCACCATGAGCCGTCGCTTTCCTGCTCGCGCTTGAGCCATTCGATCGCGCGGCGCGCCACCGGATGGTCGGCGCGATAGCCGACCGCCGCCATCATCTCGAGCACGCGGCCCGCGACATCCGGGCAGGTCGGATCGGTCGAGGCCTCGGCGTCGGCGAACGGCGCCTGGTTAAGCCAGGTCGAATCGTTGTCGACGTCGAACGCGGCAAAGCCGCCGTCGCTCGATTGCATCCCCATGACCCAGTTCGCGCCGGCGCGAAGCGCGCGCTCCTTGGCCGCGGCGTCATCGTAATCGGTATCCGCGATCACCATCAGGATCACCGCCGAGTCATCGACGTCCGGGTACCAGTCGTTGAAGAACTCGAAGGCCCATCCGCCCGGTTCGAGGCGCGGCCGCTTCACGGACCAGTCGCCGGGCCTGAAGATCTGGTGATCGATAAGCCAGCGCGTGGCCTTGGTGAGCGCCGGATCGCCACGGTCCCACCCCGAATCGATCAGCGCCTTGGCCGCCAACGCCGTATCCCAGTTGGGCGACACGCACGGCTGATAGAGCATCCGGTCGCCGTAATCCCATATCAGCTCGCGGCTCGCTTCCAGCGCCTTGCGGATCACCGGATGCTCGCTGCGGTAGCCGAGTCCCTTGAGCGCCATGGCGCTCAGCAGGTAGCAGGGCTGGATGCCGCCCCAGGAGCCGTTCTGATCCTGATGGTCCAGGAGCCATCGCTCGGCGTAGCGAATCGCGCGCGCGCGCAGGCCCTTCAGATGGTGGCGGTCGTAGGCGCTGAGCGCGCCGTTGGCCAGATTAAGCACGTTGCGCAGCGAGAAGAGCCTGGAGCCGCGGCCAAGTTTGAACTTGGTGAAATGCGGCGGCAGGATGTAGAGTTCGAGCACGCCGTCGCGGTAATCGACGTTCACCACCGGACGGGTCGCCTGCAGGAGCATGAGGCCCATCACCGTGCCGCGCGCCCATGACGAGAGCTCGTAGATGTTGAGCGGCGACCAGTTCGGCAGGAGCGCCAGCTCGATCGGCAGCGCGGGCGTCGCGCTCCACGGCACCTGGTCCATCGCGGCCAGGTAGAAGCGCGCGAGCGTGCCGGCCTTGGCGATTCCGCCATGGGCGAGAATCCAGCGGCGCCCCTGGAGCATCGGCTCGTCGCCCGCCCTCATCCCGGCCAGCTTGAGCGCGAAGTAGGCCTCGATACTGGTCGAGAGGTCGCCCTCGCCGCCCGGGAACAGATTCCAGCTACCGTCCGGCTGCTGGATATCGAGCAGGTACTTGCGCGCCCTGGTCTCGAGCTCCGGGTCGGAGGCGTCCATAAAGCGGCTGTAGATGATGAACTCGGCGTTCATCTCGGCGTTGGCTTCGAGCGGCGCCTGCCAGAAACCCTCCGGACGCTGCAACGCGACCAGCGATCGCTGGGCGCGGCCGATTGCGCCGTCGAGGCGGGCCGAAAAATCCTGCGCTGCGCCGGTCTCGGCCGCGGTCTGGCCGTTCATCTGCGAAGCGGCTTGCGTCGTCACTTCCAAAACAAGTCCTCTCCACACCGGCGCAGTCGCCACGCGGCGGTCAGGCCCCGGCTGGGCTACGCTCCGCTCGGGATAACAAACCGGGACAGGTTGCGCTCAGGATGAGACGAAAAGGAGCGGCCGGCCTCCTGGTCACCGGCGACGCCCGGCGCCGGCGTCACGGGATGACCGCGCACTTGAGTATCTCGCCGCGATCGAGCATCGCGAAAACCTCGGCCAGCTCGGAGAGCCGGCGGCGCCCGTTGACGATTCGCTCGACGCCGAGGCGGCGCTCGCCCAAGAGTTCGAAGGCGCGCTTCACATCGCACGGCCGGTAATGGAACGGCGCGAGCAGCGTCAGGTTGTCGTAATGCATCCGGCGGGTATCGACGTTCAGCACGGTATTGGCGGGACAGCCGCCGAAGAAGACCACGCGGCCGCCGCGGCGCACGCGCGCCAGTGCGTCGTGCCATCCTTCGAGCTTGCCGGTGGCCTCGATCACCAGGTCGGGACCGAAGCCGCCGTTGAGCCGCGCGACCTCCGCCGCGGCGTCGGCGCGAGTCGCATCGACCACCCGATCGGCGCCGAGTTCCCCGGCCCATTTAAGCCGCCGCTCGCCGTGTCCGGCGACGACGATTTCGCGCACGCCCGCGGCTCTGAGCACCAGCAGGTGGAGCAGTCCGAAGGGACCGGCGCCGACGATCAGCGCGCTCTCGCCCCGTTCCGGCTTCGCCATCTCGTGCGCATGGATCACACAGGCCAGCGGTTCGAGCAGCGCCGCCTCCTCGAAGGTCAGGGCGGCGGGCTTGCGAAACGCGTTGCGCGCCACGATATGGGCCGGGAGCAGGATGAAATCGGCATACGCGCCCATCAGCATCCTGCCGACCGCGTCGGCACAGAGATTCTCCTGAGCGTGGAGACAGAAAAAGCATCGGCCGCACGGAGCGGTCGGCGCGGCCATCAACCCATCGCCGACCCGAAACCGTTCGACCCCCTCGCCCAGCGCCGCCACTACACCGGAGAACTCATGTCCGAACGGCGTCGGCAGGCTGAACATCGGATGGCCGCGGCGCCAAGTCTTCAAATCGGTGCCGCAGCTCAGCGCGCATCGAACCTGGAGCAGAATCTCGCCGGGTCCGGGTGCAGGGGGCGTGAATTTGCGAATTTCGAGATCGCCCGGCGCCTTGAGGATCGCCTGGCGCGCCTCGGGCGGTTCAGGAATCGAGCGGCGGCTGAGCGCCGCCGCATTGCTATTGATCAGGTGCGCACTTCTCACAGCTTGCGCTCCACGACAAAATTCGCGAGCCGGCGCAGCGGCTCGGCACGATGGTCGAAGGCCGCGAGCGCCTGCCCGGCATCGCGCCGCAGCCGCTCGGCCAGCCGGCGGGATTCGCCGATCCCGAGCAGCGCTGGATAGGTCGCCTTGCCGCGACCCTCGTCCTTATGGGTGCGCTTGCCGACCTGCTCGGTCGACGCTTCAACGTCGAGCAGGTCATCGATCACCTGGAAGGCCAGCCCGAGCGCATGCGCATAGGCGTTGAGCGCCGCCAGTTGCGATTCGCCGCCGCCGCCGAGCCTGCCGCCGCCGACCGCCGCGGCGACGAACAGCGCGCCGGTCTTGCGGCCGTGAAGATCTTCGAGTTCTTCGACGCTGACCGCGCGGCCCTCGTCCATCAGGTCGAGGGTCTGACCGGCGACCATCCCGGGCGATCCCGCGGCCGCGGAAAGCTCCGCGATGGTTTCGACCAAGGCGCCGCGCGGCACCCCGGATGGCGTGAGCCGCGCCAGCACGCCGAAGGCATCGGTCAGAAGCGCGTCACCGGCTAGCGTGGCGATCGCCTCGCCGTAGACTTTGTGATTGGTGGGTTTGCCGCGGCGCAGATCATCGTTGTCCATGCACGGCAGGTCGTCATGGATCATCGAGTAGGTGTGAATCATCTCGATGGCGCAGGCGAGACCCATCGCGGCTTCAATTCCGCCGCCGACCGCTTCGCAAGCCGCCAGCGCCAGGATCGGGCGCAGCCGCTTGCCACCGGCCAGCAGACTGTAGCGCATCGCTTCGAGCAGGCCCCCGGCCGGTCCTTGAGGCCGGGGCAGGCTCTGATCGAGCGCTTTTTCGATCAACCGCACGCGCTTTTTCAGGTAGGCGTCGAAATCGAAGACCGCCGCCGAATGCGCTTCGTCGAGGCCGCCGCCCGCCGCGGAAGCTTGCGCGGCAAAGCCGCCGGCGCGGGCCGTTTTCAGGTTGTGCATCGGTCGACGCTTCGCCGCCCAGAAGTTGGAAGGTCCCATGCCGGCAAAACGACCTCTCTTCCCCCACCCCCGCCCGTGAGCCGACGAGTCTTGAGGCGCGCTCGCGCCATCCTCGCGCTCAGGCCACGTAATGGCGGACCATCCGCCATGAATCTTTAAGGTTCTTGCCGAAATCGAGCGCCACCGTGCCTTCGAATCCGGAATGCAGCTTGCAATCGCGGCAGCGGATATCCTGCTTGGTACGGTAGTACTCCCAATCGGTCGCCGCGTGCAGTTCGCGGAAGGTCTCGTAGTGGCCGTTGGTGATCAGGTAGCAGGGGCCCTTCCAGCCCTGCGGATTACGGGTCACCGTGGTCCACGGACTGCATAACAGGTCGCGATCGCCGACCAGGTAATCGAGATAAATCGGGGTATTGATAATCTTGTAGTCGTCCGCCATCTTGCGGACCTTCCGGAACTTGTTGGGCATCTCTTCCTTCGTCAGGTAGAGATTGTCGTTGCTCAGCACCTGGTAGTGATAGCCCGGCGTGAGCAGCATCCCGTCCACGTCCAGGCCGCTCAGGAAGGCGATGAGTTCCTCGAGTTCCTCGCCGCTGGTCTCGCGGAAGACCGTGGTGTTGGTCTGCACGCGATAGCCCTTCTGCTTCAGCATCGTGATCATCTTGACCACGATATCGAAGTGGCCCTGGCGGTCGACCACGCGGTCATTGGTCTCGCGCATCCCGTCGATATGGACATTGAAGCTCAGGTAGGGGCTGGGACCGACCTGCTTGACGAAGCGCTCGAGCAGAATGGCGTTGGTGCAGATCTGGACGTGGCGCTTCTGCTCGCTGATGAGGCGCTGCGTGAGCGGCGCGATGTGTTTGTACATCAGCGGCTCGCCGCCACAGATCGAGACGATCGGCGCGCCGGCTTCCTGGGCGGAGCCCAGCGCATCCTCCAGCGGCATCATGTCGCGGATAGTGTCCTTGTACTCGACGATCCGGCCGCATCCGAGACAGGCCAGATTGCAGGCGTGCAGCGGCTCGAGCATCAGCACCAGCGGGAAATACTTCTCCCCCGCCCGCTTCCTGCGGACGATGTAACGCCCCAGGTCCATCATCAGTTTCAGCGGCATCCGCATGCGAGTCAGTTCTCCTTCCAGGTCCCCTGGGCTCAAGCGACGGCTTGACCGCCGTCGGGTTCGCCTTGTTTGGCCTCGCCGAACAACCATTCGCGAACCATCCTCAGCGCGTGCTGCGGGTCGAGCGCCGAGTGGCCCATGAACAGGAACTCGATCAGGAGGCCATTGAGCGCCCACAGCAGGAAGGCCGCGGCGCTCTCGGGCGTGTAGCCGCGTGCGCACAGCCCCCGGTTCTGCGCCTGCGCGACCAGGCTGGTCAGCAGGCTGCGATAGCCTTCGTACAACTGCATCACCTGCGATCCCAGTCCTTCGCCGCGATGCTCGTCGTGCAGCAACTGGGCGAGGAAGAAGCGCACCGAGTTGGCGTGATCGCGCACGAACAGCAGGTACATCTCGACCAGCTTCAGAATTTGCTCGCGCTCATCCAGCACGCCCGACTCTTCAGCGAAATCGATAAAGTAGGGCTCCAGCAGACGGTTCAGCACCGCCATGAAGAGCTCTTCCTTGGTCCTGAAATGCCAGAAGATCAGGGCCTTGCTGACCCGCGCCTCACGCGCCACCTCGGACATCGAGGTCTCATGGAAGCCGCGGTTTGCAAACAAGCGTATCGCGGCCCGCAGAATCTCGTCGCGCGAGCCCTGGGCTTGCTCACGCGGTTCACCTGACGCGATCTTCGCCTGATCCTGCTCTATCATGCTAACCTGGCTTTTAGCCGCCAACCTCGGGAGATTTACCGCCTGAAGGAACCTTCAACGACCCGTCACATTCCGCTAACCATGCGGTCAATAACGGGCAGCATTATCCGCTCGGTCAGGAAAGTCAATACTGAAAGATTGGGCTCTCGGTTCGGGCTTCCACAGGTATGGAGATCCAGCCGAAGAGCGCGGGACTGACCGATGGTCAGCGGGTCCCTCCCGCGGTCGCACGCGCCTGGAGGATAATCGCCAGCGCGGCGCGGGATTCGGCCAGATTGGCCGCGACGATCGTGCCGCCGCCCAGGCTGATCGCCCGTTCGAACTCGCCGGCAAGCGAACCGAACCATGCCGCGTGATACGAATCGTCGGCAGCATCGATGACCGCGAGATCATGGCAGGCGTGCGCTTCCTTCAGGCGGAGCGAATTGCCTTCCAATTCGAGCGTAGCGAGGTCACCCCTGATCGAGGCTGACGTTCTGCGTGCCGCGGCGTGCCATGAAAGATGAATCGCTGCCCGCCGGTCGCCGGCGAAGGCCAGCTGCAAGTCGGCTTCCTCCTCCGCGCCGCCAGCGCGATTATCGCCGAGCCGGGAGGTGGTGAGACGCGGCGCCGCCCCGCCCATCAGCCATTGCGCGAGGTACAACGCGTGCCATCCGTGATCGATCAGGATTCCGCCGCCCAGCGCCGGATCGCGACGCCATCGCGCGCCCGGCCCTTCACCGCCGGCCGGTCCGGTTCGCAATCGCTCCAGCGTGATTTCGCGAACGGTCCCTAACCGTCCGGATGCGACCAACTCGAAGGCGCGCCTGTAAGCCGGAGCATGCTTCCAGTTATGGACGCACATCAGGACGCGCCCGCGGATGCGCGCCAATTCGACCAGCGAATCGAACTCCTCGAGCCCGAGACAGAGCGGCTTCTCGACCATCACGTGTGCGCCGAATTCCAGCGCCGCGCGCACCGCCGCCGCATGGAACGCGGGCGGGCTCGCGACGTCGACCAAGTCCGGACGCTCGCCATCGAGCATCAGGCCGGGATCGTCGTAGACCCGCACCCCCTTCAGGATGCGCAAGGCAAGATGGCGGCGTTCGGCGACCGGATCGCAGATCGCGACGATCTGGACCTCGGGCCGCGTCGCCCATCCCGGGAGATGGCCCTCGGCCGCGACCGCGCCGAAGCCGACTATCGCACCGCGCAATTTCACCCGGAAGCCGCCGCGACGATCGGTTAGCGCGCGATCCAGTCGCGCGCCATCGCATCGAGTTCGCGGTCCGCGTTATCCCGCCCGAGCGGCGGCGTATTGAGGATCAGGCGATGGGCGCCGGCCTCGCGATAGCGCTCGATAAGCTCGCGCGAATTGGGCTTGCTCGAGCCCATAAAGGTCACCGAAATATCTAGCTCCTCGAAGCGCCGGCCGGCCTCGGCGCACAGCGTCCGCAGCTTCGCGAGCTCGGACTTGAGCTGCTCGGGCGACTGTTCGAGCGGCATCCAGCCGTCGCCGATCGCGACCGTATTGCGCAGCGCGCGATCGCCCACCGCGCCGACCAGGATCGGAGGATGCGGCTTCTGGAGCGGCTTGGGATTACATCGAATCGGCGGGAACTTGAGGAACTCGCCGCTGAAGCTGGCGTCCTCCTTGGTCCACAGCTCCTTGATCGCGCGGACATATTCGCGCGTCAGCGGCCAGCGCCGCCGGAACTCGACGCCGAAGGCCTCGACCTCATCAGCCAGCCATCCGGCACCGATTCCCATTACGATGCGCCCGTTCGAGTAATGGTCGAGCGTGGCGATCTCCTTGGCCACGTTGATCGGATTGTGCTCGGGCACCAGCAGGATGCCGGTGCCGACCCGAATCCGGCTGGTCGCCGCGGCGGCCAGCGCGATGGACACGAACGGGTCGGGGCAGTTGTAGTAGAAATCGGGAATCTTGCCGTCGGCGCGTGGAAACGGGGTGCGCGTATTGGCCGGGATCACCGGATGCTCCGGGAAGACCAGCAGATCGAAGCCCCGCGCCTCGCATTTCTGCGCCAGCGCGCCAGGATGGATGGTGTTAACCGTGGTAAAGGCGAGCAATCCGATCTTCATGAGTCGTCTCCTGGGCTATGTCGATACGCCAGTCTTTCACTTCACCTCGCCCCACGGAAGCAGGGCAGAGCCCGCAGGCCTGAGGCCTGCACCCATCGACGGTGTGCTGAGGATCTTCGCCTACTCCATCAGGCAATCGACTCTGCGACGACGAGGCAGCGCGGAGAGTCAGCGGTCGCCGTTTTCTCTCGTCATCCAGAGCGGATGAGGAGGGGCGAGATTCTCCGGATTATCGATCTGGAGGGCTAGCGGCCGGCATCCAGGCTCAGAAAGCCGCCGATCCATAACTTGCTCAACGGGCCGCCGCGACTGGAAGCCTTTTCACAACTACTTGATCAACTCCCAGAAGATCCCGGCGACCGAAACGAATCCTAAGGTGAAGACCAGCGTTCTCACATAGGGTATGCCTAATAGATAGACCACGGCGTGCGCCAGCCGTAGCCAGAAGAAAGACATCGCCCAGAAGGCCATCATCGCATTGGCCTTGCCGGAGACGTGAGCAATGATCACGAGCGCCGCAAAGGGCGCAAAGACCTCCACAGCATTGAGATAGGCACGGTCTGCGCGCTTGCCCCACAACGGAACGGGTCGTGGGGTGGGATCGACATAGTTTGGAGGCTCAAGAAAGCCGTTCGTCACCACCTGGGCGATGACGTAGGGAATCCAAAGCGCAGCCGTAAGGATTGCCGTGTACGCGAGGTACCTGAGATCAGTCGTCATGACGCCCTATTTCCTCCTCATGCGATTGTTCTTCGCTTTGTGCTCGGCCTCCGCGAGGCCAAGCACCTCCATGATCGGCGGCACATAATAATTGGCGAAGCGGCCGCCCAAGCCCTTCTTCAACCGGAATTTCCATTGCCTTTCCGATCAAGATGGCGGTAGCTCAAATCCGCCTGTCGCGCAAGTTTCGGGAGGGTTTTTTCTCGCGCAGGCGACGGTCTGCTGACGAAGTGCTCAGTGCCATCATTTCGAGCGGGACGAAACCCTGATCCGGCCCAGCTGCAGCCGGACTTACGACCTATCCGACTTCGAGCGCGGCGACTCTGAATATTCCGTATGACGCGGCGATGTTTGGCAGCGGGAGCGTGCTCTATCACGGCGTCGTCACGCCGGACCACATTTTGAAGGGAAAGAAGTCGTCATCGTAGTCGCCGAGCGCAGGGCTCAGCCCTGCGAATCGCTCCCTCCGTCGCTCGGCTCCGGTCGAGATGACGGAAAAAGAGCAGCTCGCAAAGTCGATAACCGATGAATTCCGCGACGGCCTTTCAGCGCACGTTCGATGGGTGCAGGGTTCAGCCCTGCTGCGGGGCTCAGCCCTGCCAGCCGAAAAAGTCCTTGGCGTAGATGAACCGGCCGACCCCGGCCGCTCGCGCCGCCGCCGCGTCGATCTCCTGATCGCCGACCATCGTCGAGATCGGCAGATCGACGCCGTACGTTTGCGCCAGCTCGATTATCATCCCGGCGCGCGGCTTGCGGCAGGCGCACCGATCGTCGTCGTCGTGCGGACAAAACTGCCATCCGGTCAAGATGCCGCCGAGCCGGTCGTCGAGCTCGCGCATCGCCTGTTCGACCGCTTCCGCCGTGAGCCGCCCGCGCTTGATACCGGCCTGGTTGGAGACCACGAAGAGCAGATGGTCGCGAATCGGGCCGAGCTTGTCGGCCACGCCGGGCATCAGCTCGATGACGATTTCGCCCCTTTCGTTGAGCGGCAACTGGCGCGTCTCGTCCATCCTGACCAGCGTCCCCACCAGGTCGAGGAACAGCCCCCGGTTTCCGGTCTCGGCGGCCATCGGAGGGTCAGGTCGCGGCGCGCCAGTCGAGGTTCGCGCTCACCTGCGCGAAAACTTCATCGAGGATCGCGGCGCCGGCCTCGGCCTGCGCCGCCGTGATCACCAGCGGCGGATTGATTCTGATACGCGGAAAGTAGCCCATCATCACCAGGCCGCGCCGCAGGCATTCCTTGAAGATGGTCTCGGTTACCGGGCGCGCCAGCGGCTCTTTGGTGGTGCGGTCGCGCACCAGGTCAAGCCCGATCAGCAGGCCGCGGCCGCGCACGTCGCCGACGAAGGGGTACTTCTCCTTCAACTCCCGCAGGCGGTTGAGCAACAGTTCGCCGACCCGCCGCGAGTTCTCGACCAGCCCTTCGCTCTGGATGGTGCGAATCGTGGTGCCGACCGCGACCGCCGCCAGCGGATTACCGCCATAGCTCGAGGACGACGCGCTCGGCTTGCCGAACGGCTCGGCCGCGCCCAGCTCATCGCTGAGCAGCACGCCCGAGACCGGGAAGCCCGAGCCCATCCCCTTGCCGACCGTGACGATATCGGGCTCGACGCCGCTATGCTCGACGCCCCACCATTTGCCGGTGCGGCCGAAGCCGGTGATCATTTCATCGGCGATCAGGAGCGCGTTGTTGCGCCGCGCGATCTCCTTGACCGCTGGCATGAAGTCGTCGGGCGGAATCACGTTGCCCGCCGTCCCCTGCATCGGCTCGACGATTACCGCCGCGACCGCTCCGGCCGAGCTGTGCTTGATCTGCTGGCCGGCGAACTCGACGCAGTACATCCCGCACTCGGGATAGGTCATCTTGAACGGGCATCGATAACAGTCGGCGTAGGGGACCTGGTAGCGGCCCGGCATCAGCGGCCCATAGCCCTGCTTCGATTCGTCGCCGATCAGCCCCAGCACGCCGGCGGTCTTGCCATGGAACCCGCCCCAGAAGCTCACCACCTCGTGCTTCTTCGTGACCGAGCGCGCCAGCCTGAGAGCAGCCTCGACTGCCTCCGCGCCGCCGCTGTAGAGATGATGGCGTTTCAGTCTGCCGGGCGCGACGTCGCTCAGGCGCTTGAAGCTCTCGGCGCGCTCGGGGGTCGCGAAGGTGCCGACGATCAGGCGGCCGGCCTGGTCGGCCAGCGCCTGCGCGAGGGCGGGATGGGCATGGCCGAGGCTCGCGACCGCGACGCCGGCGAAAAAATCGAGGTAGGTATTGCCGTCGACGTCGGTCAGCGTGGCGCCGTCGCCGCGCTCGAAGGCGACACCCGCGAGCTCGGAGATACGCTGGCGGCCGGGCGCGACGTAACGCTGCTCGGCCTCGAAGACCTGGGTCGATTTCGGCCCCGGAATTTCGGTGTTGATTTGGGGCAGGTCGCCGCCCCGGTTTGGAATTGGAATCTTCCTGGACGAGGTCTTCATACGATGCGCATCATAATAGCGAAACTGCGGGCGAATTCGAGCCGGGCATCTCTGGGCGATTCGTCTCGAATTCCTGCCCGACAGATTGCCCCGCGGAGAGACGACAGCGCAAGAAATCCCGCAGAGTTGATGATTTTGCCGGCCGGGACGGGCCCTCAGCGCTCGTTTGCCGAGTGCAGGGCTCAGCCCCGGCGGCGCAGTTCGTCATCGCAGCGGCTGGCTATTCGCTCCAGGTTCGGCGCTTGACCTTCGACGACGGGCGCTCG
>JBGPMT010000012.1:0-19913 GCA_041487135.1 Binataceae bacterium (SeqCode)
CCAGTCCCTGTCCATCGACGCGAAAAATTGCCGGCGGCGCGCGCTAATGATACGAAATTAGGTATCCGCTCGGAACGCCAACGGTCCCTGGGTTCACGAGCATCGGGAGGCATTGTTTGTCGGTACCTGAGGCACAAAAGCCCGCGGCCGGGACTAAGAGCCCGGTCACGATGGAGAAGCTGGTCAATCTCTGCAAGCGGCGGGGTTTCGTTTTTCCGAGCAGCGACATCTATGGCGGGCTCGGCTCGACCTTCGATTACGGGCCGCTTGGCGCGGAGCTCAAGCGCAACGTCAAGCAGGCCTGGTGGCGCGACATGGTGCAGCGGCGCGCCGACGTGCTCGGACTCGACGCCGCCATCCTGATGCATCCGCGCACCTGGGAGGCCTCGGGCCATCTGCAGAACTTCACCGACCCGCTGGCCGACTGCAAACAATGCAAGCAGCGCTTCCGCGCCGACCATGTCACGGGCGATCGATGTCCGGAGTGCGGCGGCGAGCTGACCGAGGCGCGGCGCTTCAACCTGATGTTCAAGACCTTCATGGGGCCGGTCGAGGGCGAGGCCAGCACCATCTATTTGCGGCCCGAGACGGCGCAGGGGATTTTCGTCAACTTCGCCAATCTCGTCGATACCCAGCGCGTCAAGCTGCCGTTCGGCGTGGCGCAGATCGGCAAGTCGTTCCGCAACGAGATCACGCCCGGCAACTTCATCTTCCGCACGCGCGAGTTCGAGCAGATGGAGATGGAGTTCTTCGTCAAGCCGGAGCCCGCCGAAGAAGAGCGCTGGTTCAACTTCTGGGTCGACTTCCGCTACCAGTGGTTTCTGAACTACGGCATCGAGCGGGCCCATCTGCGGCAGCGGCCGCACGGCGCCGAGGAGCTGTCGCATTATTCGCGCGGCACCACGGACCTTGAGTTTTTCTATCCGTTCGGATGGGGCGAGCTGGAGGGGGTCGCCAAGCGCGGCAGCTACGACCTCGATCAGCACGCCAAGTACAGCGGCAAGGACTTGAGCTACTTCGACGAGCAGACCCGCGAGCGTTTCCGGCCGTGGGTGATCGAGCCGGCGCTGGGAGTCGACCGCGCGATGCTGGCCTTCATGCTCGAGGCCTACGACGAGGACGTGGTCGAGAACGAGGCGCGGATCGTGATGCGCTTCGACACGCGGCTGGCGCCGGTCAAGGCCGCCGTCTTCCCGCTCTTGCGCAAGGGCGGACAGCCTGAGAAGGCGCAGGCGGTGCGCGAGGAATTGCAGCGCCATTTCACGGTCGCCTATGATCAGGCCGGATCGATCGGCCGGCGCTACCGGCGCCAGGACGAGGTCGGCACGCCCTTGGGCGTGACGATCGACCATCAGACGATGACCGACGACACGGTCACGCTGCGCGATCGCGACTCCATGCAGCAGGAGCGGATTCAGATCGCGCGGCTGGCCGCGGAAATAACGCAACGTATCGGTTGGCATAGGTAGCGGCCGGAGAACATGCGCGTCCTTCGCCGGCCGGTAACCGTCATCCGGGGCGAGCGTCCGGCAAAGATCAACAGGACGCGCATCGGTGGCCTCAACGGGAGATTGTTCCAATGGCGCGTGTCCATCCCGAGATCTATTTCTTTGGCGGCGGCGTGGCCGAGGGGCGGTCCGCGATGCGCGACCTGCTCGGCGGCAAGGGCGCGAACCTGGCCGAGATGGCGGCGCTGAAGCTGCCGGTGCCGCCCGGCTTCACGATCTCGACCCGGGTCTGCAACTACTTCGACGAACATCATCACAAGTATCCGCCGGGGCTCGCCGCGGGCGTCGCCAAGAGCATCGCGCACATGGAGAAAATCCTCGGGCGCAAGTTCGGCGCGCTTGAAAATCCGCTGCTGGTCTCGGTGCGTTCGGGGGCGCGGGTCTCGATGCCGGGGATGATGGACACGGTGCTGAACCTCGGGCTCACCGACGAAACCGTCCACGGCCTCGAGCAGGCAGGTGGCAATCCGCACTTCGCGTGGGATTCTTACCGCCGCTTCTGCCAGATGTACGGCGACGTGGTGCTGAAGCTCAGGCCCGAGAGCTCGACCGAGCACGATCCGTTCGAGCTGCTGATCGAGCAGAAGAAAAAGGCGCGCGGCGTCCAACAGGACGTCGATCTCTCAGCCGAGGACTTGAAGGAGCTGGTCGGCGAGTTCCGCGAGCTGATTCGCCGGCGCGTGGGGCGCGACCTGCCGCGCAATCCCGAGGAGCAGCTCTGGGAGGCGATCGGCGCGGTGTTCGGTTCGTGGAACAACGACCGCGCGATCGCCTACCGGCGCATCAACAATATCCCGGGCGATTGGGGCACCGCCGTCAGCGTGCAGGCGATGGTGTTCGGCAACCTGGGCCCTGACTGCGCGACCGGCGTCGCCTTCACGCGGGATCCGGCCACCGGCGAGAAGGGCATCTACGGCGAGTTCCTGCCCAACGCGCAGGGCGAGGACGTGGTCGCGGGCATCCGCACGCCGCTGCAGATAAGCCTGCGTGCCGGGAAGGAATGGGCCACGCGCAACCGTGTTGACGAGGCCGAGCGCCGCGCGCGCTACGGGACGCTCGAGGAGAGCTTTCCCGGGGCCTACCGCGATCTGCTCGCGATCTCGAAGCGGCTCGAAAAGCATTTCCGCGACATGCAGGACCTCGAGTTCACGATCGAGCGCGGCCGGCTCTTCATGCTGCAGACGCGCACCGGCAAGCGCACGGCCGAGGCCGCGGTCAGAATCGCGGTCGAGATGGCGAGCGAGCGGCTGATCAACCGGCGCGAGGCGCTGATGCGCGTCGAGCCGGTGCAGCTCGAACAACTGCTCCATCCGCGGCTCGATCCCACGGCCCACAAGGAGGTGCTGGCGCGCGGCTTGCCGGCCTCGCCCGGCGCGGTCTCTGGCGAGATCGTGTTCTCGGCCGACGAGGCGGTCGAGGCCGTCAATCTGGGCAAGCGCGTGGTGCTGGTGCGGGTCGAGACCTCGCCCGAGGATATCAACGGGATGCAGGTCGCCGAGGGCATCCTGACCGCGCGCGGCGGGATGACCAGCCACGCGGCGGTGGTGGCACGCGGGATGGGCAAATGCTGCGTCGCGGGATGCGCGGCGCTGGAGATTAATTACGGTGCCGGCACGCTCTCGGCCAACGGCCGCGTGCTCCGCCGCGGCGACCCGCTGACGCTCGACGGCGCGACCGGCGAGGTGATCGCCGGCAAAGTGCCGACCGTGCAGCCCGAGATGTCGCCGGCCTTCCGCAAGTTCATGTCGTGGGCCGACGCCGAGCGGCGGCTGGGGGTGCGCGCCAACGCCGATACGCCGCACGACGCCGAGGTGGCGCGCAGCTTCGGCGCCGAGGGTATCGGCCTGTGCCGTACCGAGCATATGTTCTTCGACCCGCAGCGGATCGCGGCGGTGCGCGAGATGATCCTCGCAGAGACCGCCGAGCAGCGCGCCCGGGCGCTGGCGAAGATCGTGCCGTACCAGCGCCAGGACTTCGTCGGCATCCTGAAGGCGATGGCCGGGCTGCCGGTCACCATCCGGCTGCTCGATCCGCCGCTGCACGAATTCCTGCCCAAGGAGGACGCCGAGATCGCCGAGCTGGCGCACACCATGGACCTCGACCCGGAGCATCTGCGCTACGTGCGCGACCGGCTGGTCGAGTTCAACCCGATGCTGGGGCATCGCGGTTCGCGTCTCGGCGTGAGCTACCCGGAAATCTACCGGGCGCAGGCCCGCGCGATCCTGGAGGCGGCGGGTGAGCTGCGCGCCCAGGGCATCAAGGCGATGCCGGAGATCATGCTGCCGCTGATCGGCGACCGCCGCGAGTTCGAGCTCCTGGCGCGCGAGATTCGGGCGGTGGCGCACGAGGTGTTCGGGAGCCGCAACGGCGTGCGGGTCCACTTCACCATCGGCACCATGATCGAGGTGCCGCGCGCCTGTATGGTCGCCGACCAGATCGGCGCGGTCGCCGACTTCTTCTCCTTCGGCACCAACGACCTGACCCAGATGACCTACGGGCTCTCGCGCGACGACTCCTCGAGGTTCCTGGGCGATTACCTGCGGACCGGGATCTACCGCAAGGATCCGTTCCAGGAGCTGGATTCAGAGGGCGTCGGGGGCCTGATGCGAATCGCAATCCAGCTCGGCCGCAAGGCGAACCCGAAGCTCACGCTCGGGATCTGCGGCGAGCATGGCGGCGACCCCGCCAGCGTCACGCTCTGCCATAGCCTGGGGCTGGATTACGTATCGTGCTCGCCGTTTCGCCTGCCGCTGGCGCGCCTGGCGGCGGCGCAGGCGGCAATCGAGAGCCGGCGGCCCAAGGGCAAGCCGGCGTTCAAGGACGTGTGAGCGTGCCCGCTCAGCGCAGGTAGTCTTCGACCCGGATGGCGGGGACCGCGAACTGCTGCACCTGGTTGTTGCGCAGGATCTTCAGGTTGACGACTTCGCCCGGGCGATGGCTGTTGACCGCGTCGTAGAGCGCGCGGCGCTCGCGGATATCGTTGCCGTCGACCGTCAGCACCAGGTCGCCCTGCTTGAGCCCCACCTGTTCGCTCGGGCTCCCCGGCATCACGCCGGCGATAATCACGTGGTCCTGCAGCGTGTAGGAGAGCAGTCCGAGCCACATCCGCGGCGGCACGCTGGTGCGATGCCCGTGGCGCACCAGCTCGTCGCGGCCGGCCAGGAAAAGCTCGCCCGGGATGCCGAGAATCGGCCGTCCGATCTCGGCAAAGTTCAGATAGGCGATACCGAAGACCTGCCCGTGGGTGTTGCAGATCGGACCGCCGTTGAGCCCGATGTTGAGTGCCGAGGCGGTCATGCAGATGCATCGCTCGAGGAAGAACTCCCACGCCGCGTCGAAGGGACCGAGGTAGGTGACGACCCCGCAATCGGCGCATCGCCGCTCCCCGCCGAGGCTCGAGACGATGAACGCCTCCTGGCCGAGTTGCGCGTCCGCGGATGAGACCACATCGAGATGCGGGTAGGGGCCGCCGTCGATCTTCAGGAGGCCGAGCCCGGTCGTGTAATCCTGGCCCACGATCCGCCCCTCGAGTTGTTCGCCGCCCCCGAGCGTGACGATCACGCGCTGCGCGCCCATCAGCATGTAATAGACGGTAAGGATCAGGCCGTCGGGGCTGACCAGCGTGCCGGTGCCGCGCCGGTCGGTGCCGAGTCCGATCGAGTTGGAGACGTGACCTGGAGGGATATGTGAATGCAGGGACACGATGGCCCGTGACACCTTCGTCAGCAGGGAGAGCTTGGCATTCACGTTTTCGCTACCACGACTCAGGGTAAGGCAGGTAAAGCGGGCGATTCAAGCGTTATCGATCGCTCGGGCGCGGCGCCGCCCGGTCGATCGACCGCGGCGCAACCGCAACCGGGCAATGGTGGCGTAATCGGGATGGACCGCGCCGCCGATGGCGGCGCGGTCCATCCCCGTCCGCGCTGGAACTTGTCTGGCCGCGCGCTCGAGGGCTTAACGGTGCGCCGGCTGCGGTTTCGCCACCGCGCTCCTGGCCGGCGCCGGAACTGACAGCAGTTGCAGCGCCGAGCCGAGATCGAGCTCCGAGTACTTGCTGCTGGCATAGAGCGCGTTGAGCCGCTTGACCGCCTCGGCGGTGGTCACGTCGGAGAGCGACAGCTCGCGTGAGAGCTGATGAATGATCTTGCGGGCGCCCTTCCAATGGAACAGATCGGCCGCGATCGTCAGGCTGTCGAGCTTGCCCACGCTCACCTGCATCGCATCGTTGTAGCCGTTGACGTAGCCGGATTTGCCGTCACCGGTCAGCCGGTTCCAGAAGGTCCCGTTGTGATTGAACGTCGGCGACGCGAAGGCGCATACCCAACTCGCCAGGAAGCCGACAATCGTTCCCCCGATGAATTTCTTCATCTCTCCACTCCACCATCCAATTTCCGCCGACAGAGGCTATTTATCATAATCATTGAGCGAGCAAAAGCGTCTGGGCGTGAACCAGCCTTTGAAAACGACAGCTTACGCCCCGGGTTCAAAGTTGCCTGCCGCCGGAGCGGTATGTCTAATGGAGTGGGGGCGGAGGGGCCTGGCCCGTTCCGCGCGCAGCGGGGCAGATGGATCAGTATCCGCATCAGGAGGACACCGAGGTTCGGCCGGTCGCGCCGCGCGACCGCGGCGAAGAGCCGCCTCCGGTCGTGATCGACAGCGACGAAGATGCGATTCGGGTGCTCAAGCTTTCGGGCCCGGTCGCCGTCCTGTTCATGCTCGCCTTCCTGGTGGTGGCCAATCGCGGCGCGCGCCCCGGCCATTCCCTGCTGACAGCGGCCCATTGGACGGTTCTAGGCGCGACGACAGCCTTCTTCGGGATTACCTGGCTGCCCGCCTTTCGCCGCCACTGGCGGTTATGGATCCTGCTCTTCTCGATTCTCATCATGAGCCTGTTCATCCGGATCAGCGCGACTACCGGCGATCTGGTCTCGCCGTTCGTGGCGATAATCCTGTGCCCGATTGCAAGCGCGTCGTTCGTGCGCTGGAATCCGCGCTGGCAGGCGGCGATGAGCGTCGCATGCCTGCTGGAGTTCGCGGCGGCCACTCACTTTCTGCCAAATCCCGATCCGTTCCAGGCCTATCGATGGCTGGGATTGCTCGCGGCGCTGTGCCTTGCCCAGTTCACCGCCGTGTTCCTTCACGACTACGACCGCCGGCTTCACCGCCAGTTCGATCTTCTCACCGAAGCGGCCAACTTCCGCGAGCGCCAGGTAGCGATGCTGGCACATGATATTCGCAACCCGCTCTCATCGGTGACCGGCTTCGTCGGCATCCTGGAGGAGGACCGGGAACTGGGCGAGGCCGAGCGGCGCGAGATGCTGACCCGCATCGGGCTGGCAACCCGGATGATGGACCTGATCGTGGGCAACGTCCTCGATTACGCCAACATCGAGGAGGGCCGCCTCACGCCGAGCCGTCGCACGGTTGACCCGAACTCGATCACGGTCGAGGTTGCCAGCGAAAGCCTGAAGCGGGCGCAGCGCAAGCGGGTCAGGTTCCATACCCAGTTGAACCGGGTGCCGGCGGTGAACTGCGACCCGCACCATCTGGAGCGAATCCTGAAAAACCTCATGATTAACGCGATCGACCGGACCGAGCACGGCCAGGTCCTGGTGACCAGCGATAGCCGCGATGGATGGGTCCGGATCGAGGTCACCGACTCGGGGCCGACGCTCGATCCGCCGGCGTTGGCGGAACTGATGGCGGCGCCGCCGTCCTCCACCGTGCGGGCCTGGCCGGCGATGGTCGGGATGTTCGTCGCGCGGTCGCTGGTCGAGGCTAACGGCGGACGGGTCGTGGCATATTCCGATGATCACGCAGGGCTGAGAGTAACGGTCGAGCTGCCGATCGAGAGCGCGCCCTAACCGCGCGGGCGCGGCGCGATGCGAGGGATCGTCGATGCGCTTCGGTATTGCCGAGTCTAATGGAATGATTTAGCGTATTGTGGTGTGAGAGCAAGCGGCAGCAGGTGCGCCGGAGAGTTCGCCTCCCCGGCGTGCTCTCCCTGAGACCTCACTCCGCATCCTGACCGATTTGCCCGGATTGCCCCGCTCCAAAGACAAAGCACCGCCAGGCGAATTCGAACTGATCGCGCGCCTGTGCGCCGGGCTGAAACCCGGACGGCGCACGATCCTCGGCCCGGGCGATGATTGCGCGGTGCTGGCGCCGATCAAACGGCCGCTGCTGGTCACGATCGACTCGATGGTCGAAGGAGTCCATTTCCGGCTGCCGTGGTTTCGACCGGAGGCGCTCGGCCAGAAGGCGCTGACCGTCAACCTGAGCGATATCGCGGCCTGCGGCGGATGGCCGATCGCGTGCGTGGTCAACCTCGCGATTCCGGACCATCTCGAGCCACGGTTTCTTGAGCGGCTCTACGCGGGACTCAGGCGTGCGGCCGCGGCGGTAGAGGTCGACCTCGTCGGCGGCAATATTACCCGGGCCAACGCGCTCGCGATCACGATTGCGCTTATCGGCGAGGCACGCCGATCGATCCTGCGGCGCGATACCGCACGGCCCGGCGACGAGATCTTCGTTACCGGTACGGTCGGCGACGCGGCCGCGGGCCTGCGAATTCTCGAAGGAAAGCTTCGCCCCCGGGGTGCCGTTCGGCGCTTCCTGCTCGGACGTTTCCTCAACCCCACGGCCCGCCTCCGTGCCGGCCAGCGCTTGTCGGCGATGCGTCCCGCGCCGGCGGCGATCGACCTCAGCGACGGTCTCTGGCAGGACCTCGGACATATCCTTGACGCCAGCCGCGCCGCGGCGGAGATCGACGCCGATTCAATTCCGCTCTCGGCCGCCTACCGCGCCGCGATCGGCGACGACCCGGAGCTCGCGCTAGGTGGTGGCGAGGACTACGAATTGCTGTTCTGCGCGCGGGCTGGATGGTCCGAGGCCCAGCTCAGCCGGCGCCTGGAAGTCGCGGTCCATCGAATCGGCCGCATCGTGCGCGGTGCGGGCGGTATCCGGCTGGTCGGACCGCACGGCCAGGGCCGAGCTCCGCGAGTCGCCGGATGGGATCAGCTCCGCAGCCGAAACCGAGGCGCGTCATGATGTCGCTGCTGCCGATCGTGGTCGTGATCCTGCTCCTGATAAGCGCGCTGCTGGCGGCTTCGGAGAGCGCGCTCTTCTCGCTGGCCCGGATGGAGCATACGCGCGGCCAGCTCAGCACCCGGGTGCGCGAAGCGCTGGAGCGGCTGATGAGCCGGCCGCTTGAATCGCTGGTCATCGTGATCGGACTGAACGAGACTGCCAACATCTTCGCCGAATGCCTGGCGACCTCGTTCCTGCTTTTCTGGCTCGGACCCAAAGGCGGCTACGTCGCGGTGCCGGTGATGCTGGTGATCGTGATGATGTTCTGCGACATCACGCCCAAAACCTTCGCGCTCGGCTTCCCCGCGATCGTCGCCTCGCTGACCGCGCGGCCGCTGGCGGCGCTGAGCGCAATCCTGCATCCGGTCGCGCGCTTATTCACGCCCGGCGAGTTTAGTGCCCACCCCGAACCGGTCTCCGAGGCCGAGTTCAAGGCGCTTTTGAGGCTTAGCGAGCATCAGGGCGAGGTCGAGCCCGCCGAGCGCGAGCTGATCCACAAGGTGTTCGACTTCGCGGGCCGCCGGGTCGCCGAGGTGATGACGCCGCGCGAGCGGGTTTTCTCGCTCGGCATCAACACTCCGCCGGACCAGCTGATCGCGGAGGTGGCCCACGCGCACTTCTCGCGCGTCCCGATCTACCGCGGCGACCCGGATTACATTGTCGGCGTCCTGCACGCCAAGGACCTGGTCGTGCGCCGCCTCGATCAGACGCTGCCGCGCCTGGAGCGGCTGATCCGCCCGCCGCGCTTCGTGCCGCCGGCCAAACTGCTCGTCGAGCTGTTCGAAGAGATGCGCCGCGACCGCTTCCATCTCGCGCTGGTGGTCAACGAGTACGGACGGCTGCTGGGGCTCATCACACTGGAAGACCTGCTCGAGGAGTTGTTCGGCGAGTTGCGCGACGAATTCGAGGTCGAAGGCCCCGAGCTCGAAAACGTCGGCCCGGGCGAATGGCTGGTGTCGGGCGGAATCGACGTCGCGCAGCTTCGGGCGGCGCTCAATTCTGCCGGTTCGCTGCCCGAGGCCGGCGGCGCGCGCTCGCTCAACAGCCTGGTGCTGCGCAATCTCGGCCGGGTGCCGCGCGCGGGCGACCGCTTCCGGCTCGGCGATTTCGAGGCCACCGTCGAGCGCGTGCGCGGGGCCAGCCTGGAGCGGTTGAGGCTCAAGCGATGGAGTTAGCCGAGCTGGTCGCGATCCTCGCCGCGTGCGTGATGGTGCAGGCGTTTTCCGCCGCCAGCGAAATCGCGCTGGTCGCCGCCGACGACGTGAAGGTCCGCGCCGCGGCCGCCCGCGGCGAGAAGCGCGCGCCGATCCTCGAGGCGCTGCTGCAGCGGCGCGACCGCCTGCTCGCGCTGGTGCTGACCAGCAACAATCTCGCGACCGTGATCGCGGCGGCCGTGCTCACCACCTTTCTGCATCGCATCGGGCCCGATTACTCCTACCTCGCCCCGTTCATCCTCGCCCCGGTAACGCTGCTCTTGGGCGAGTCGCTGCCCAAGCTGCTCGCGCTCAAGGCCCCGCTGGGCTTCGCCGCCTTCGCCGGGCGTCCCCTGATCGTGCTCGCGACCGCACTTGCGCCGCTGCTCAAGGTCGAGACCATGCTGAGCCGCTGGCTCAGGCGGCTGTCCGGCGTCTCGCCCGAGGTCGGCAGCGTGTTTCTCACGCGCGAGGACCTGGCGCTGCTGCTGCGGCGCGAAGGCAACGGCCGCGGCCCCGCCGCCGACGCGATTCTGCCGGCCGAGCAGCAGATGATCAGCCGCATCTTCCGCTTCACCCATTCCGAGGCGCGCAAGGCGATGGTGCCGCTGGTTCGGATCGAGGCGGTGCCCGACGACACCACGCTGGCCAGCGCGGCCGAGATCGCGCGGCGCGAGGGCTTCAGCCGCCTGCCGGTCTTCCACAACCGGATTTTCGATATTATCGGCGTGGTGCACGTTTTCGATCTGCTCGAGGCCCCCGACTTGAGCCGCCCGGTCGGCGAAGTGATGCGCCCGGTCAGTTACTTTTCCGAATCGACGCCGCTGGATGAAATTTTGGTCGCGATGCAGCGCACGGGCGAGAACCTGGCCGTGGTGGTAGACGAGTACGGGGGCGCCTCGGGAATCCTGACGATCGAGGACCTGCTCGAGGAGATCGTCGGCGAGATCGAGGACGAGTACGACGCCAGCGAGGAACTGGCCAGCGTGGTCAACGCGCGGACGCTCAAGCTTCTGGGGCGCGCGCCGATCGCGGAGCTCAACGATCGTTTCGGCCTGAATCTTCCCGAAGGCGATGAGTATGCTACGATCGCCGGTCTGGTGGTGGAACGACTCGGCCATATTCCCAAACCCGGCGAACAACTGAAGGTGGGCGACCTGACCATCACGGTGACGCGCGCCGACGCACGCGCGGTGCGCGAGGTGAGAATCAGGCTGGCCCGGCCGCTGCGTCCCGAACGCACCCGCCGGCGATGACCGAGGAGCACATCCGGCGCATCCTGGAGCAGGTGGCGGCGGGCCGGATGAGCGCTTCAGGAGCGCTGCGGCAGCTGCGTCATCTGCCGTTCGAGGATCTGGGCTTCGCCAAGCTCGATAATCATCGCACGCTGCGCCGCGGCATACCCGAGGTGGTGTTTGGCGAGGGCAAGAGCGCGGCGCAGGTAGCCGCCATCGGCACGCGCCTGCTGCGCTCCGGCGGCAATCTGATCGTGACCCGGCTCACGCCGGAAAAGGCGCGCGCCATAAGGACGCGGCTCAGAAAACTTGTCTACCACGAAGTCGCGCGCATCGGCGCGATCGTCTCGCGGCCTGTCGCGGCGCGCGGCCATGGCACGATCGCGGTGGTGAGCGCCGGCACCTCCGATCTGCCGGTGGCCGAAGAGGCGGCGGTATGCGCCGAGCTGTTCGGCAATCGCGTGACGCGGATCCATGATGTCGGGGTCGCCGGGCTCCATCGCCTGACCACCAACCTCGAAGCTCTGGCCGGCGCGGCGGTCCTGATCGTGGTGGCCGGGATGGAAGGCGCGCTGCCGTCGGTGGTCGCCGGGCTGCTCGACAAGCCGGTGATCGCCGTCCCGACCAGCGTCGGCTACGGCACCGCGTTCGGCGGGCTGGCCGCGTTGCTGGGGATGCTTAACAGCTGCGCGGGCGGAGTGACGGTGGTGAATATCGACAACGGCTTCGGCGCGGCCCTGGCCGCCACCCTGATGAACCGCGTCGGCATCGCGCGCGACGGCGACTGATGGCGCAGCGCAAATCGCTGACCAGCGGCCGCGCGCGCCGCGCGATCAAAATTGGCGGCCTCGCCTCGCAGGTCGGCTCGAGCTACCTGTGGAACTCGATTCGCCGCCCGTTCCTGAACGCCACCGCGCGCGAGCGCGAACTGCTCGAAACCCATATCCGCAACGCCCGCCGCATCGTCGAAAGCTCGCAGCAGCTGCGCGGTGCGTTCATGAAGCTCATCCAGATGCTCTCGATGCGCAGCGACCTGCTGCCCGCCGAAGCGGTCGATATCCTGAAGACGACGCGCTCCAGCGTCCCGCCGATGGACTTCGCGACCATCGCGGAACAGGTCCGGCGCGAGCTCGGCCATCGTCCCGAGCAGCTCTTCGCGAGCTTCGAGCCAAACGCGTTCGCCGCCGCGTCACTGGGGCAGGTGCATCGCGCCCGCCTCAAGAGCGGCGAACAGGTCGCGGTCAAGATCCAGTATCCGGGCGTCGCCGAGACGGTCGAGCAGGATCTCGGCAACATGAAGCTGCTGCTGCGGGCCTTCCAGGCGCTGGCGGGCGACCTGATGCGCCAGAAGATCGACACGCGCACGGTCTACCGCGAGCTCGAGGAGCGGCTGCGCGAAGAGCTCGACTATGTCAACGAGGCGCGCAATATCAACGAGTTCCGCCGCCTGCTGGCCGACGACCAGGAGGTCATGATCCCGCGCGTGTTCGAGAAGCTCAGCTCGCGCCGCGTGCTGACCATGACCTACCTCGACGGCTACTGGCTCTCCGACATCCTGAGTCCCGCGGTCGACGAGGAGCTGCGCCGCTGGGTGGCGCGCAAGTACTATCGGCTGGTCTGGCGCCAGATTTTGGAGTTCGGCGTGCTCCACACCGATCCGCATCCGGGCAACTACCTCGTGACCCACCATCCGCGCCTCGGCATCCTCGACTTCGGCTCGATTCGCCATTACAGCGAGGCTCTGCGGCAGGGCAGCCTGACCTTGGCGCGGGGGCTCCTGGAGCGCGACGACCAGCTCATCGCCAGCGCGATGGTCAAGCTGGGTTATCTCGATCGCGATAGCGATCCGGCCCCGATGGTCAAGGTGATCCATATCCTGTTCGAGCCGCTGCTGGTCGATCGGGTTTACGATCCCAACTGCTACGACTCGATCGCCAAGATAGCGGAAGTCGGCGAACTCGCGCTCAAGTACAAGCTCTACAAGTCGCCGCCGCACAGCGTGTTCACGCTGCGCGCGCTGATCGGGCTCGACGGCATCGTGAAGGGCCTCGCGATTCCCGATAATTACCGCGCGCTATTTCGCGAAGCCGTGGCCCGTGCGACGGCCGCGCGCTGAGCGGGCATCGACGGCTGGCGCGCCATGGAACCATCCGGGTTGCTCGCCAGATTGGAGGCCTACCGCGACCAGCGCTTTCGCCGCCTCAAAACCCGGCGCATAACCGGCGAGCAGAGCGCGCTCGGATTCATCAACCAGTCGGGCTTTTGCACCGCGTTTACCGCCGGACTCGGCGTGCCGTGCCTGCGCGAAGCGATCGCGGGCGAGCGCGAGCCGGCGCTGCCCGAACATATCCAGCACGACTACGCGATCGGAAAGGCCTGGGAGCTGAAGAACCGTCTGCCCGCGAAGCGGCTGGTCTATTACGGCAAGGTGATCGGCGGGCGTCCCGGGTTTATCGCCCTGGAGCTGCTGCCGGCCTTTCTCCGTCTGCGCGTCGCGCCGGGCGGCTACCGTTCGCTCTACGCGCGCGGCCAGCTTTCGCGATGCGCGATGCTCGTGATGCAGACGCTCAGCCGGCGCGGCGCCGCCGAAACGCGCGTGCTCAAACTCTCAAGCGGTTTCGCCTTGCCGCGCGAACGCGCCGAGTTCGACCGGGCCATGAAGGAGCTGCAGGAAAAGTTCCTCGCACTGAAGGTCGAGGAGCGCTACGACCCGTTCACCTATGTGTGGGACACTTTGGAGCATCGATGCGCCGGCGCGCTGCGCGCGGCGCGCAGCCTCTCACCCGGCGAAGCCGCCTACCGGATCGTGCGGCGCTACTTCGAGGTCGCAGGCTTCGGAAGCGAACGCGCCGTGGCGCGACTGCTGGCGATTGAGCCCTTGCTGGTGGAGCGGGCGGCGCGGCGGCTCGAGCGCGAACGGGTCACCGTCCGCGCCGTCCGGATCGATGGTGTCGCCGGCGCCCACGGCGTGCTGACCACACTGCTGCCGTAAGTTTCGTGTTTCATGCCCCGGAATCGTGCTCACCACTGCTCGTATTTGACCGACCGCCGTTCGTAACCCGAGGCGCGCAGCAGATCGCGAATCCGCAGCACGCCCGGGCCGACCCCGCAGATATAGAAGTGCCGCGCGCGAATGGTGTCGGCATTAACCCAGCGCTGCTCGACGATCGCGCAAACGCGATCGTAAATCTCGGCGGGCTCGGCGCTCGCAGAGGAAGTTGTCAGCTCGAGATGAAAATCGCGATGCTCGCGCGTCCATCGTTCCAGCTCGCCGCGATAGAGCAGATGTGCTTCGTCGTGCGCCCCGTAGAGCAGATGGAATCCACGCCGGAACCCGGATAACAGCAGGCGGCGGATCATCGGGCGGATCGGCGCGACCCCGGTGCCCACCGCGATAAAGATCAGCTCCGCATCGGGCGGCTGGTCGATGGTGAAGAGCCCGAATGGCCCGCTGAAGACCAGCTCGTCGCCGGGGCGGCGCTCGAACAGGTAATCGACGCCGCGTCCGCCGGGCACGCGATTGAAACAGATCTCGAGCGGCTCGCCGTCCTCAGGACTCGAGGCGATCGTGTAGGGACGCGTGCGGGTCTCGTCGGCGAGCGGAATCGAGATCGAGATGAACTGGCCGGGAATAAAGTTGGCGGGCGAGCCGGCGGCCAAACGCAGGAAAAGCGAGCGCGTATCCGCGTTGTGATCGAAGATCCGCTCGACCCGCGCGGACCGTCCGGGACGTTTCGCGCCGCCCTGCGGCGGCTTCGATTCCGCCACCTCAGTGACTCTCGCTCAGCTGGTTGATGGTGTAGCGCGGAACGACTACCACGATCTCGGCGTCGGGGTCCTCGATCACCGCCTGGCATCCCAGCCGCGAGGTCGGCGTCAGTCCCGGCGCCTTGTCGAGCATATCCTCCTCCTGCTCGCTGGCCTCCGAGAGCCGGTTCATCCCCTGCTTCACGATTACATGACAGGTCGTACAGGCGCAGTTGCCGCCACAGGCGTGTTCCAGATGAATTCGATGGCCGAGCAGGATGTCGAGGATCGATCCCGGCCTGCCGTCATGATGAAACGGGGCGTCGGCGGGGTCGAACTCGATCACCTGCGCCGGATCGCCGTTTTCGTAAATGATGCGCAGCTTGGCCATCAAACCTTCGTGGTTGGCACTCTCACAAGCCTCGATTTCAAGGATATGCCGCGCGGAGCGGGATCGAAACAGCGCAGCGCGACGGAGCCGGCCTGCGCCCGTCTCACTTGAAGGCGTTCAAGTCCGGCGGGGAGAACGTGGGATGCGCGATGGTGGCCGCGACCGCGGGCCGGAAGCGGCGCGCGAACTCCTCGGGAGTGAGGCGGGTCTGGGCCGCGAGCTGGGCCAGCATCGGACCCTCCAGGTCGGGCGGCTGGAGGCGAATCATGTAGGAGCGCGCGACCTTGTACGATTCGCTCTTCACATCCACGGTCCGGATGCGAATCCGGCCGGTCTCGGGATCGATAAGTTCTTCGAGTCTGATCGGAGTGACTCGTCCGCTGGTGATCGCGATCAGCGCCCCCGAGCCGCCGCCCAGCAGGTAGCGCACCGCGCCGTAGCCAAGCGTGCGGGTATATTCGATATCGAACGGCAACGGCCGCGCGCATCTGAGTTCGTAGCCGATATCCTTGGCGATCACGGTGCCGGCGATACCCAACTCATTGAGGGTCGCGCGAATCCGGTCGCGCAGGAAGCTGGCCAGCGGAATATCCGCGATATGGACGTGCCCGTAGGGGTCGCGCTGCAGACTGTCGACCGGCAGGGTGTCGAGATCGAGCTGCTCGGCGATGCCTTCGGCGACAATCGCGACGCCGTCATCGTGGCCGGCGACCAGCCGCTTGACGATCGCGCCGACGATGATGTCGACCACCATGCGGAGGTCGATCTTGCCGGGGCCGAACTCCTCGGGGATGACCGTCAAGGTGGCGCCCGCGGACTTGCCGATCCCAAGCGCCAGCGAGCCCGCCTTGCGGCCCATCGTGACCACCACGTACCAGCGATCGGTGCTGCGCGAATCCTCCATCAGGGACTCGATAATCGTGGTGCCGAAGGCGCGGGCGGTTTCGAAGCCAAAGGTCGGCGCATTCTCGGGCAATGGCAGGTCGTTGTCGATGGTCTTGGGGACCGTCGCCACGCCGATTCGGCCGCGGGAGTACTCGGCGATGCGCGCGGCGCCGTAGGTCGTGTCGTCACCGCCGATACAGATCAGGTAGCGGACGCCGAGCCGCTCGAGGGCCTCGACGGTGAGCCTGAGAGTCTCCTCGTCGCGGGCCGGATTGGTGCGCGAGGTGCGCAGGATCGAGCCGCCGGTGAAATGGACCCGGCTGACGTCGGAAATATGCAGCTCAACGGCCTGCGAGATGTCGCCCTTTACGAGCCATCGATAGCCTTCGCGCAGGCCAATCACACGCAGGCCCGAGTTGATCGCCTCGATCGTGGCCGAGGCGATTACCCCATTGATTCCGGGAGCGGGCCCGCCGCCGACCAAAATCGCCAAGGTAGGCCGCTGGTCATTATCGGAAGACATGTTGCCGCAAGTTTAGAACTGCTTGAGTCTGGACAGTTTCACGTCGACTTGGCAGCCGAATTCAGCTTATTTTATAGGAATTCCCAGCCCACCAATACGGGCGCCTTATCGGGTTGCGTTTTCGCCTGATTTTCGCCATGATGCCGCCGAGTTCTTGCGGAGGTTGACGGACGCTCATGGCGGAAATAAAGACCCTCACCAAGCGGCAAAAACAGCTGGTCGATTTCCTCGAGAAATACATCGAAGAGCATGAGTATGCGCCGACGCTGGCCGAGATCGGTGAGTACTTCGGGTTGTCGTCGCTGGCCACCGTCCACAAGCATCTGCACAACCTCGAGCAGCGAGGCTTCATCCGCCGCAGCCATAATCACAGCCGGGCGCTGGAGCTCACCGCGGCCACGCGGACGCGGATGCGCGAGATACCGTTGCTCGGGCAGGTGGCGGCCGGCGCGCCGATCGAGGCGATCGAGGGCCCGGATACGATCAGCGTGCCCGACGAGTTCGTGCGGCGCGGCAATACTTTCTGCCTGCGAGTGCGCGGCGAATCCATGATCGACGAAGGGATTCGCGACGGCGACTATATCATCGTGGAGGAGCGCGACGCCGCCAACAACGGCGAGACGGTCGTCGCTCTGCTGGGCAACGAGGCCACCGTCAAGAAGTACTTTCGCGAGGGCAGCGGCCAGATCCGGCTGCAGCCAGCCAACGTCACGATGGAACCAATCTATACGCGCGAGCAAGACCTCAAGATCCGCGGGGTCGTGGTCGGCCTGATGCGGCACTATCGCTAACGCCGCGGCCGGCGGCAGGCCGAGGGAGAGTCGAACGGCCCGCCACCGGCGTTGGCTCGCGGCGCGACAAACCCCCCGGCGTCGCGCCAACGATCGGAAAAGTGACGAGCGCCTGATTCGCCCTCCGTTCGCCGCCGCGAGCCCGGAGGTCGACTTCGGGTTGCGCGAACCAATGGCGAACGGGCCCTACTGACGCGATCAGGCGCTCTGGGATATATCCACTCAACTCAGTTCCCCTTAAGGGCCTCGGATGTGGCGCCATGAGGATGAACCGGAAACACCACCACGAAGCGCGATCCCTGGCCGAGAACCGAATGAACTTCAAGCTTGCCGTTCAGCGCCGCAACGCATCGCTTGACCACCGTCAGACCGAGACCGAGACCGCGGTAGCGGCGGCTGTTGCTCGAAGAGAGCTGGGCAAACGGCTCGAAGAGCTCATCGCGCAGTTCCGGACCGAAGCCGGGACCGGTGTCGCTGACCTCAAAAGCGACCTCCGGACCGTCCGGCTTGCCGGCGCGCCGGATCGAAATCGTCACGCTGCCGGCGGTGGTAAATCGGACGGCGTTGACGGCCAGGTTCGCCAGGACCAGGCGGAGCTGGCGATGGCGCGCGTAAATCACCGCCGGCGCGTCATCGAAGTCGAACTGTAGATCGAGCCCCTTTTCCTGGTTGGCCGATTCGATCAGCGGCATCACTTCGTCGAGCAGGTCGAGCGTCGGAACCTCGGTATCGCCATTCGCTTCCGCCTGCGCATCGTCCAAGGCGAACTCCATGATGTTTTCGACGATGCGTGCGAGCTCGCAGGCGTTCGCGTTCATCCGCTCGAGCATCTTGCGCGAGCGCGCCGGCAACGTGCTCGGCAGTTGGTCCTTCAGCGTATCCAAGTAGCCGAGCAGCACCTGGATCGGTGTCCGGAGTTCATGTGCCAGGTTGGCCAGCGCCGCGAGGCGCAGGCGTTCAGTCCAGGGCTCGCTGCCGACCCGCTTGCTGTACAGCAAGGACGGGTTGGGGATCGGCCCCCCAGGCGGCGGCCGCTTGCCTGAGCGGACGCGAGAATTGTAGCGCATCGTTTCCCTCCCTCTTGCCGATACGCCGGGCGTCGCAGCGCGACGTTGTTTACGCATCGGACATTACGCACCGTAGCGATTGGAAGCGGATTACAGAATCGAGAATTGACCTAGAACCAAACGGAAAAATACCTATCTGAGCTAGGATAAATACCTAGCCGGATGAGTCGGAGTGGGAGACGGTCCCGGAATTACCGCGCGGCGGGAGCTCAGCAGCAGCGATTTGGACTGCGATAGCGGCGGGCGAGTTCAGCCGCGACCATCCGGGCCCGCTCGCGGCGGGCGGCGTTCGGGACGCCCTCGACCGCGAAACGATTGAGCCGCGCCAGTTCAGCCAACATCGCACGCAGCACCACGCAAAAACGGCGGCCGAGGCGCGCCGCGGCCAGCGCTACCTGTCTCATGCGGCGGCCTCCGCCTCGGTTGCGGCGATTCGCGCCCGCTGTTGAACTATCAGGACCAGCCAGACGCGGAGCGAATCGAGCAGGATGGTCGCCACCACAGCGATCAGCAGCACGGTCATCAGCGCGTCGATGCGGTCATTCCAGATCAATCGCGAAATTTCGGCGGCGCGGGCGGCGCTCAGACCCGGCGCCGCGAGTTCGGCGCCGAGCGCTGCGGCATGGGCGAGAAATCCGACGTTGGGGGCCGCGCTGAAGAGCTTCTCGATTCCGGCGGTCATCGTGACCGCCACCAGCCATGCGAGCGGCGCCAGGGTGACGAAGGCGAAGCGCGCCTTGCCGGCGCGGATCATGGCGCTGGTCGCGACGCACAACGCGATGGTCGCAAGCATCTGGTTGGCGATGCCGAACAGCGGCCACAGCGAATTGATTCCGCCCAGCGGATCGACCGTGCCGAAGTAAAGAAAATAGCCCCAGGCCGCCACCACGATCGCCGAGGAGATCACGATGTTGGGATAGGAACCGGCATTGGCGAGCGGCGCAAAGACCTGGCCGGCCAAGTCCTGAAACATGAACCGCGCGACCCGGGTGCCGGCGTCGAGCGTGCTCAGGATAAAGAGCGCCTCGAACATGATCGCGAAGTGATACCAGAGCGCCATCACCGCCGCGCCGCCGAGCGTATGGGCGAAGATCTGCGCCATCCCGACCGCCAGCGACGGGGCGCCGCCGGTACGGGCGTAAAGCGTCGCCTCGCCGATCGAATGGGCGAGCGCGCTCATCTGGGCGGCGGTCACCGGGAAGCCCCACGCGCTGATTTTCGCGCAGGCCGCCGCGCCGGTTCCGACCACGCCGGCGGGACTGTTGATCGCGAAGTAGACCCCGGGCTGAAGCATCACCGCCGCGATCATCGCCATCATCGCCACGAACGACTCGATCATCATGCAGCCATATCCGACCAGCCGCGCGTCGCTTTCGCGCTCGAGCATCTTGGGCGTCGTCCCGGACGCGATCAACGCATGAAATCCCGAGATCGCTCCGCAGGCGACCGTAATGAACGCGAACGGGAAGACCTTGCCGCCGAAC